>JAIRVZ010000092.1 GCA_031253625.1 Dysgonamonadaceae bacterium | reverse complement strand
TGCGATAGTGAAAAATAAACAACTTTATCAAGTGGAGTATAGAAATCACTTGGAAAAAGTTGCTTAAAAATGAAAATATTAACAGTTTTTATTTGGTGGGAAACATAGAATTCCGCTCGTTGTAGGCAGGTGTTTGTTATCGCTCTTTCTTCTTATTTTTTTAAGTCCTTCGGTGCAAAAAAGAGATTTCGGGGGAATAACCAAATTTCCTTTAAACTTTCTCTTAATATTACCATTGTACTTTTTTCTTCCAAAAATTTATAATCGTTTAAACTTTCAATTCTAATTGTAGCCCCTATCCGTTCGCTTTCTTCTGAATTATCTACATCGAAGCAATATGCTAAAATCGCAGTAATTTTGTCATATTTTGTGTTTTTCTCACTTTCTTTGCTAAACTTCACATTCAAGGCTACTTTCGGATTTTCTTTTTCTTCATTAGTAACTACATTTACTTCTTTTGCGTAAATCTGTGGGGTACTGTCTCTTATGTACAAAATGAAATTTCCGGGATAAGTAAATGCGCCTCCAATAACATTATCGCAATCAAAATCCCATATTTTACCTTCCGTTTTTTCTTGTGCGGTATTTACTGCAATTTTGTGAATTTTATTGTCGTATCCCATTTTCCAAAAAGTCAATTCAATTCTGACATCTTCGGTGTCGTAGTTAAGATTATTTACTGCATATATTTTTTGTAACGCTGATTTTGCTTGATATTGAAAACAAGAATATTCATCTAAAAATATTCCATCAAAAACACTGCTTTTTAGAGCATTTTTTGCCTTTTTTAATTTTTCAAAACTTCCTTTATTGTCATAAAATGAGCCGTCATACTTTTCAAATACTCCCTTTAAAACTTCAACTTTTTTGTCGCGTTCTTGAAGTTCTTTTTTGTGATTTTGTTCGTTTTTACGCTGTATAGTGCCTACTGTACAAAAACCTAAAAAACCTAAAAGAATAATTGCAAAGCAAGCAATTCTATAATTTTTCGACTGTCTTTCCCATAAATCTGCCCTTTCTTGTGTTCTTTCAAATAATCTTAAAATTCCGTATTTGTACTTTTCGCGAGAAACTTTTCCAAAATGCAGCCTTGATTTTGTGTTTATTGGTGAATAAACAATAGGTTTATCCATATTATTATTCGCCCAACTTTGACAACAATCAAAATACCATTCATTTTGTTCACTTTCTAATTCTGGCGACAACAAAATATAAATTCCAAAGAAAGTATTATTTTCAAGAACACATTTCAATTCTTGGCGTGTCTTACCATTGCAGTTAAAATGAACAATGTTTAGTGAATTTGCTTCATTTTGGTCTTGTATTTCTTTTGCTTGACTTTCACAATCACTTGCATAAAGCAACAATACATTTATTTCAGATTTAGAAGCACTCTCAAATCTCGTAGAAATTTTATTGAATAGCAATTTCCACAACCATTCAGGCGCAATAATTTCTGTTGCATTAAACGAAAGATAAGCAATGACAGCAAGGTAAATAACTGACAAAGTGGATATTGCAAACGAAATCAAAAGATACATATTTGCCTCACTTCCAAGATATAAGATAATTCCTGTCAAAATCAAGAAAATAGGAATTAACACATACCCTACAACGTCTTTGTAGGAATAACTTTTTTCTTCGCTATGCTTTTTGTGAGCAGTTATGTAGCGAACAATAGACACTAACCCCGTCGTAATTGTAACAACAGAAGAAATTAGCGGGATCCAAATTTGTAAGATTGCATTCATAATTTTCTTTTTTTAATTTAATGTTTGTTTTTCCTGCTCTAACTGCTTCACAGGTCTTGCCTCTCGCTGTCGCAAAGCGGTTTTTGCCCACCGCACTGTTCCACACTTGCCTACAACGGGGTGGCGGCTTTATGAAGTGGCGGCTTCCACTGAACTTCGGGCGGGAGCGGAACTTCCAAAATTGCACTGCCGTTTGAGCGGTGTTACTGCCGCCATTTCATAAAACCGCTCGTTGTATGAAGTGTATTTTCCCATTATTCGCTTTTATATTCTTTTCATTATTCCGATAAAACTTTCCGCAACCAACTTTTCATCGGGTATTTCCGAAAAAGCCAACGGTGTCAATTCGCTTTGATAGGTTAATTTCAAATCAGTCCATAAAGTAGGAAATTCTTTGAATAATGGCGAATCTTTGACTGTTTTTGTTTGCCAATCCTTTGGAATATCAAATTCTTGTTGGTCGTGGATTAGCAACTCGGATAAACCTTTCTGAAATTCAGAAGATTGCAAATATTCCGCACATTCTTTGTCATTTGCCAAATAATACAAATCGTAGAAGTGGCGGATTTTTGACGCAAGAGGTTTAACAACATCTTCGTCAAACGAAAAGCGAATGAGCGAAATCATTTTTTCAACAATAGTTTGCCTTTTGTCTAAAACATTGATTTCAAAAGGTTTTAACTCGTATTGCTCTATCAAATCTTGGCGATTTATCGCTGTCAGATAATCAGCAAGAAATGAGGAAATTTCCTGTTTTATGTACGGATACGGATTAGCGTAAGTGTTTATTTCTATCAAAAGTTGTCCTGTTTTTACTGCCGAAGAAGTTAAACCGACCAAATTTTGATACTGATAAATCGCTTTATAAAAGCGTGAGCCTTTGCTTGTTACATTCGGAATTACGATTTCTTCCAATTCGGAAGCCATATCTTTGGCAAGACGTTTTATTAACATTTTCAGTTGATTACCCGAAAACGAATCGGCATCAATGACGGCAATATCAATGTCTTCCGAAAATCGGGTTGTCAAACGGTAAGCTTTTGAAAGCGAAGTTCCACCTTTGAAAACAACTTTTTCGACATTCGGATTTTGTGCCATTCGTTGCAATGCACGAGTGAGCCAATAATCTTTTTCGATAAATTCAGGTCTGATATTCAACGTGTTTGCCGAAAAATTGAGCAACTGTGTAAATAGTGTTTTGTCCTCGTGTAGTTTCATCTTATGTTCCATTTTTTTTGCGTTGGTAAAATTTCCTGCGGAATTGATAAATTGTAAAATGTCTGAAAATTAAGTGATTTTCTTAATATCTCCACATCTTCATTTGGATTTAGCGTTTCGAGCAATGCGCCAAGTAAAGCAATCGCCTGTGGTGTATATTTTAATGCAAGTTTTTTGATTTTACATTTTTGATAATCATTTAATTTTGATAATAAGTAAAGTAATTTTCGGCAACATTCTGCAGGCATTGTGTCGGGAATATTTTTGAAAAAACGCAGACAATCGAGCAACTGCAACAACGGAATATTTTCTTTTGTAATTGCGTTCCATTGTTTTACAAATTTGATTCTGTAATAACTTCGCTTCGTGTTTTTTTTGTCTTTTATCGTTCCAATTTGCAGGATTGCAGAAACTTGTGTTGTCAATCCTAATTCATTAAAAATCTGATAACCTGTAATATAACCTATCTGTTTGCCGTTTTCTTCGAGCAAATCTTTTACAATTTGGTAACTATCGGGCAGAAGTTCGCCAAATTCCGTCATCTTTGTTTTGTAATAACGTCCTTTGGAAAGTCGGCGAATTTCTTTTGCTTTTTTCAAATTTTCCAATACTTTATTGACTGACTTTTGTTTGGTTACATCAATAGGAAAGTCGCTTGCGGTAAATACATATCCGTAAGCAAAGTTTTCAATATTCTTTACTACTATATTTGTTATTTTATCTGTCATATTCCACACTATTTTTCGCTTTTGCTCCTGCAAAAACACGAATATTGTTTTCAAGTTATTTTTGTCTTTTATCTCTTTAATAATTTATGCTTTATACTTTCTTCTTCTATCCATTTTTTAGGAATTAATTTTTTCAAAAGTTTTTGAGCATCTTCCGAAAATAAAGAAAAATCTATTTTTGTTTTCCATTCACTTTCAATGTCAAGTAATTTTATAGGCTCTTGTGGAACTAAAATCTCTATACTTGGGAAGATATTTTTCTTAATATCTTGATATATTTCAATGCCTCTGTTATCCCAATCACACAAATAGTAAAAAGGGATTGTCGGCTCAATAATGTATTTTAATTTTGCAGTATTTCTGCCTCCTGCATACCACAATTCTATATCATTTAATCTTTCTTTGCGTAATTGATTATCATTTTCACAAAGGATAATCGCTTTCGGAATTTTGTTTTTACAATGCAGAACATATAAATACTGCTGGTCGTGTTCATCAACAGGCAATTCGGTTATATCTAAAATTTTCAAAATTACTTCAAATATTCGGCTTTTCTTTTTTAGATATTTAGCACTATCAAAATACAAAGTGCTTATTTCTTTTATACTTTTGTTTTCGTCTAAAATTTGTTCTTTGTTCATTTCAATTTTAATGAGAGATTCAAATTGCTTTTCATCAAAATTCGTATCGGTAAATTTGTATTTTTCAATGAACTGATTGTATTGGTCAAATTTTTCTGAAATTTCTTTCTGGTAAAACTTATCGTATAATTCTGTTTTGTTTACAGTCTTTTTATTTTCAACAATATAATTCATCTCTTTTGCCCTTTGAGCAAAAGAACATTTTAGTAATTCGGCAGAAGTTTCGCCCTCTGTGAAAAGTTGATTAAAATATTTATACTGTTTCCAATTCATTGTGCTGTTGTATGTAAGTATTCAAATCTGTTTTTGTAGTTTTAGTTTTAAAGAAACTCATCGGGAAATAATTTTCATCTTTTACCTTGCCTTTCACAAGCATATGCAAATACCATTCTTCGTTTGTGTATGAGCCAAAAGGTTTTGTTGTCATAGTAACAAGTTGATAGCCAAGACTACGAGCAATATTTGGAAAGATATTAAAATTTGTATCATCAAGGCTCAAAAGTTCTTCAAGTATGATAAATTTTAATCCTTGACGTTGTTCTTTTTGAACAATCGATAATCGACCAATGCAAAGAAGAGCTAATGCGGTGTAGGCTTGTCCGCTACTACCACTGTTTTTATTACCTATTTCATCTTCCATTGAAACCTTCAAAGTAAAATAGAATTTAGGGGTTAATAGTTGAAAAACATCTGCTTTTGCATTACGATAAAACGTATTCGCTATAGTTTTGATTAAATTTTCAGGCGTATTTTCTGTTGACGGCAAGTTTTCGGGCAAAGTGAATAAATCAACTCCGTCCTTGTGAACTTTACTCCGTTCTTTCATTTTGTCAATCCAATCAATATTTATATCTTTTCGAGGCTCAAATTCTACTTTAAATTGGAATATGTCGCTTATTTTTTGTTCCGCAAAAAAGAAATTTAATCTCCTAATGGTGGTATCATATTCTTTGTATTGCTTTTCAACTAATCCGAAAACATTAGTTAAAATTGTCATCTGAAAATCAGCGAAAATTTTCAGTTTTTCATTTAATTCACTTAATTTATTGGTTACATTATTTAGTCCAATACTTCCACACAAAACATTTTCCAAAGTTTTGTAATTGTAATTAGATTTTCCTTCATTATCGTACAATTCGGGATTTTTCTTTTCTGCTTTTGATTCATCAAATGAATTTGCAACTATTGCGTATTCATTTCGGTAATCCTCTTTTGCGGTTTCATATTTACCTTTCGCTAAATCAACGGTTTCTTCGGTCAACTCACCCATTTGTAATTGCTCGTCAAAATTCAAAAATGTTTCATTTTCAAAACTTTGTTTTGCAATATTGAAACTTTTTTCGGCAGTTTCTTTAGCAGTTTTCAAATGTTCAGTTTGATTATTGGCAGAATCATATTTGCTTTTTTGAGTGTCTCGTGTTGTTTTTGTTGTATTATTTTCTCTTTCTGATTTTTTAATTTGGATTTTATTCTCTTTCCTTTTGCCGACAAGTTCTTCGTTGGCAAACGATTGCCAATCTTGTTTTTCAGTATCAATCGGATTTAAAACTTCCTTTTTCAATTCCTCGATACTTTCAGAAATTTCCTCTAAAACATCTTTATTCGCATCTAAATTTGATTGAATTGTACCTGAATTTCCTGCTCTTTTAATCAAATCATCGACATTCTTTTGCAAAGTTTCGATTTGTTTGAATTTGTCAAAATTCTTTTCCGCAAATTGTACATTTTCTTCTGTCAAGAGATTTTCGATTTCGTAACTCTCAATGTCGTTTCGCCTTGTGTAAATATCTATCAATTCTTGATTTAGTCCGATTTTTACAAGTGCATCATTCAGATTTTTAATTTCTGTTTGTTCCGTTTCGTATTGTTTTATTTCTTCTTCAATTTGCTCTCTGCTGTTTGCGAGTGCTTGTTCTAACTTGTTTTTATCATCAAATATCTGCTTTTCAATTAGCGGAAAATATTCACGCAAATCTCCCAAAACAATCCATACTCCATTTTCTTCTTTTTCAAACGAATTTATTAATGATTGTGGATTTAACGAAATCCTTTTGCCTTTCTCCGCTGTTATTTGTTTGGTATAAATATCTTTGAAAGCCATTAAAACAGTTTCCTGGTCTATCGTCAGTTCTGATTTTTGATTAACAGCCCAATTGAAAAACGAATCGGGATTGTTGCCGTCATATAAAAACAAAAGTTCTTTTCGTGCAGATATTTCTGATTTTATAGTTGCATTGCGGTCGTTATAATGTCTAAACCCACCATCATAACCATTAATCCATTCCGAATTTTCAAACTTTTCAAAATACGAGCTTTCTTGTAACGATTTTAGTTTTTTTCTTTTATCGTTTCTTGTTCTGAATATTTTTCTTTGATTTTTTCAATAGATATTTCAGCATCAACAATTGGTTTCAAATTTTGCAATTTTGCAATATCAGCACTTTCTGTTTGAATTTGTATTTGTAATTTTTTTACATCAAAAGTCCCTGTTTCAGCTTGCTCTTTTTCCAATTTACTTCTTATTTCAATACAAATTTCTTTTTGTTCGAGCATTTGAGCATACAAATCTTTACATTGCGTTTCATACAAAGTTTTTGCCGTATTGTATTCTCCTAATGCCTTTGTTTTCGTAGCTTCATTATCATTGTAATCTTTTTCGGCTTTTGATTTTTCTTGAAAAAGTAAATTGGCATTTTTCAACAAATAATCTTTTTTCGCATCTTCATATTTGTCAAAAGTTGCTTTCAACTCACCTAATTCTTCCTGTTTCTTTTTCAACAGTTTTATATCTTCGTCTGTTTTATGATAATCACGAATATGGCGAGTTAATTCATCTCTTTTGTTTTCAAAAGTTGTTTTAATTTCATCATTGTCTTCAAAAAGAAAATTTTGCAAACTTCTTGAATCTGTTATTTTCAGAGTTTTTGCTTTTGAAAATGATTGCAATACTTTTGCAAACGATTTTAAATTTGTTTCTTTTGTCAAATCAATGGGCAAAATCTGATTTTTATATAGCCAATCAAAATAATCATTTACTCCATCTTTTTGATAAAAGTCTTTGAAATGAAGTTTGTAATTATCAAATAAATGCCTTTTCAAACTTTCTAAATCAAAGATTTTCAGATTATCTGCAATAAAATCGGAAGCAATAAGCGGACGGTCAAAAGTTTTTAACGGAACTCTTTTATCTTCAAAGTTTTCGCCCTGCTGAACAATAAATGGTCTAACGGGCATTCGTGAATTTGTAGGAATATAAACACCGATTGTCAAAAATTTTCCTTGTGTTTTTTCAATATTCAGAAAACAATAAGCGTGAGCAATCCAATCTCTTTGTAACGGAATAGTTTCTATTTTCCTTTCATTATCATCAAGTCCATCGGTTCCGGGTTTCCATTCTTCACGCAAAGGCACAAATATCAACTGCAACAAATCCGCAATCATTGACTTGCCAAAACCGTTTCCACTCACAAAATCAGTTCTTACTGAATGTAGCAAAAAGTCGGCATTTCCGTGCTGACGAATACCAACTGTTGATATGGAATATATTTTGGGATAATTACTCATTGCTTAAAAATTCTTCTATTGTTTCAATATTATTGATTACATCAGCATAAAGTCGACCAATTCGGGCGATACTTGGCAATATGTCAAATTGCATTTCATCTTCACTTTTCATAACAATCCAACCCAATTTTTCAAAATCACTCAAAATTTGCCTTACTTTCTTTTTTACATTTTGTTCTTCCGTTGGTGTATAGTTTTCTTTGTCTTTGCCAAACAACAATTTTTTCCAAAGGGTTTTGTTTTCACTTTCTTTGAAGATTTGTTCAAGTTCCTGCCACGAAAATTCTTTTTCTTCAAAATACTTTTCTTTCTCCAAATTCAACAAAAGAATGGCAAAAATTATTTTTTCACCCTCTAATTCTTTAAACCGATTCCCAAATTTCGCTCTGCTACCTTCGGGTGGTTCGAGATAATAAAAACGCTCATTATCATTTGAATCTTTGGTTAATTTCATCAACCAAAAAATGGCGTAATATTCTTCAAGTCCTTTATCGAAATATTCATCTATGAAATAAAATATCTGTGTATCGTTGCCATAATTCTGAATGTGCCGCCCTTGTTTTAGGGCAATATCTGCATCAGCAAAATATTTTATTGCATCGTCCGAGTTTAAGAATTGATATTCTGTATTTGCATTTTCCATAATGATAAATCGTGATTATTTTTACTGATTTTCTTTTTTTCGATAGTTATTTGCTTGTCATTTGAGTTATTATGTTCATCAATCAAACCAAAACAAACTTTGATAGGAACTTCCAAATTATTTTCTTTCTCAATAATTTTATCAAACCATTTGTCGTACTCCAAAATTTCATTGGAAAGCAAATGCTGATTTATTTCGTCAAGCCATTTTGCGGTAGATTCTTGTATTTCGAGCAAAGCAAGTCCTTTGTTTCTTTCTGCTTGTTCGTGTTGTTTATCGTATTTCGTTTGTTGTGGCTCAATTTTGTTCTGTACTTGAAAGTCTAATTTTGGAATTGAAACAAATTTTGTCGGAATAAACGACAGACACTTGTTTCTCAGTTTTTCGTGCACAATAATTTCAAAATCAGGTTTACTGCCTTTTTTCTCTCTTTTGCTACTCTGCAATAAAAACAACAACAATTTTTCTATGTTGATTTTAAATTGTTGTTTATGTTTCAAAGTATCCAATAAGTTTCTCAATCGTTTTGAGGCTAATTGAATTTTATCACTTATCGAAGAAACTCGTCTGTCAATGCTATTAAAAAATAATTCGACTTCTTCTTGGATATGATTGTATTTTTCAAAATCTTCCCGATTAGTCAAAAATACATTTTTTGAGGATTTTACTTTTCGCAAAGTTTCATCTTTGTAATCCAAGGCACTAATTATACCTTGAACTCTTTGAGCGAGGTCTTCAAAAATTCTTCCGTAAGATTCTATTTGCTCTTTCGGATTATCGTTATTCTTTTTCAAAAGTACCGTTAATTCCGATATTTTTTCAGAAACGTCGTTGTGTAGTTGTTCGATATGTTTATAAATTTCATTTCTTGCAGGCAGAAAATGCTTGTCATACCAATATTTGAGTGTTTCTATATCTCTCAAATCCTCATCTTGTAATGGTAATGTTCTTTTGAAAGTATGATATAACTCCAATTTTACCAATTCAGGTTGAATTTCATCTATCAAAAGTCGGCAAAGATTCTTTGCATATATAGTTAAACACATAAAATGTTTATTTCCAACGCTTCCTGTTTGATAAAAATGATTGCTAATTTTTTGAGAAATTAATTCCACATTTTTATCTTTCTCAATCTGCAAAAAATCTTTTACTTCGTCAAATGTATCATAAAAGTCTTTTTCATCAAATTCTTCTGCAATAGAGCCATTTTCAACTTTTTTATACAACCAAACTATCAACAACAAAGTCTCTTTATTCGGTGGTAAAATCTCCGAATAACTCTGACTTAATGATTGGAATAATTCTTTTTCTGAATTATTATTGTTTGTTGATAACTCCATATGACATATTCACAATTATAATTTGCAAAGATACAATCTTTTTTCGTTTTTCTTCCCAATAAAACACGAAAAATATTTTTTCGTACAAAATTTTCAGTTTTTTCGCTTCAAAGTTGCACTACTGCTCGGTTGCCCGCGCATTACATACAACGGAGCAGCAGCTTGGCGAAGTGGCGGGTTTCCACCACCGCTCGGACGAGAGCTACCGCTACAAATATAAACAAAATTTCGGACGAGACAAGCCCGCCATTTTGCCAAACTGCACGTTGTATGCTGGCGATTTTTTTAGCGTAAAAATGAGGAATGTCAATCGAAGTGCTAAATTTCCAAATATAGCCGAACAAAGTCCTCTGAAATTGTCACAAAACTGTCAAAGTGAGCAAAGCCAAATGTATTTGGGTGGGGGGTGGGCAGAGCCGAAAAATGGCGCAGCCATTTTGGGGCATGGGTTGGCGGTGCGGTGTTCGCAAAGCGAACATGGCGAAAGCCAACTATCTATCAATAAATTCTGTCTGTTATGAGAAACAAAAGTACTTCAAAGTTATATCTACTCTATCTTTTTCATTTCATCAGGAGGCAAGTATTCCCATTTATTATTCTTGTCTCCAATTATATATTTATCGAAAATTTCTGAAATTACATTTCTTGAGTCGGTGTCATCATAATAAAAAGTAGAAGGGTCTGCATCTTTTACGATTTTGTTGTGCTTATATACATTGTTTTTATCTGTTGCAAAGTAGAAATATCTTGGGCCTTCGATTACTTTAAATGTTTCACCATCAGCACCTTTTAATAATTCTCCTCGAAAAAAAACTATATTACCACTTGTTGCATAATCTTTGTCTAAATATTCAAAATCTATTGGATTGGCTCCTTCTACAATTATTCTATCATAAAAACAAACGCTACAGTCAACAAAATCAATGCAAGGAATTTCTATTGGATAATAAACATTATTCTTGTCTTTTGCGTATTGCGTACCTGCCAAGACTTGAAAAGTTTCAGTATCAATATTTTTTAGCGGCTCTATGTTACAAGCAATTTCTCCTCCAAATATAGAATTTCCAATTCTTGTATAACCATCTATCCTCTCTTTGTCGTTTAAGGAAACCCAAATGTTTTTACCAGAAAACTCCTCTGTCCTGTCAATGATACCAGTAGGCTTAAAATACTTATTACAACCTGTCAGAATTATAATAAAAAGAACAAATATGTATGTCAATCTTGTCATTTCAGTATTTTATTACTGATTTTACTCCTCCTCTATTAGGCATTGCTTTCATTTCTATCCTTCCTGTTGTAGGATTAACTCTAGGAATTAACTCATAATTACTACCTAAATTCAAATATCCACCTATATATGACCCGTGGATTGATTTTAATTGACCATTATTAATTTTTGTTGCCCCAAAAGAGCCCCAAGAATTTCCGGCTCCCTGAATCATTAAATTTGAGCCTCCTGTTACATGAGATAAATTTGCCAAGTGACCAAATTCATGACCTGCAGTTCTTGGTCCTGTATCTCCAAATGATGTATCCCAAGGTCCTGAAAAATAATCTACATCTATAAAAGCAACTTTTCCTCCCATCATATTTGACCCACCATTAGGAGTTCTACTCCCATCTGGTGTTGCAATACTTCCCATATCAGCTAAGGCAAATACATGGTCGCTGTCTGCGACATCATCCATAGAATTAGCAACAGATAAATTTACATTCGTTGAAAATGAAACACCATTTACATTTCCACTAAAAGAAGATGCTATTTGATTGGAAATTCGATTTGCAGCAGCCTGCATATTTACTTTCGAGTTGGAAGAAACATTAATGACTTTACCCGTAACATTCATTGTTACTCCTGTCAACTCATTATTTGCATTATACTGATAGGAGAACGATATACTATCCCCATTTACATCAACATACCTAATCGGATTATTTGCTGCGTGTGCATACGGACTTTGCCAAGGAAAGCTGTATGCTGAATTTGTTGAAAATAAAAATGCAATGCAAATCATTGCAGTAGTGATAAAAAATTGTCTTGTTCTCATAATATCTAAATTTTTATTGTCTTTTATTTTGTTTAAAATTTTTCTTCTTGTTCTCTCTTTACGTCTTCGCCAACCTTATTGAGTTCAGCTTCCAACTCTTCACTCATATCTTCCCAACCCAAATGTTCCAACTGTTCGGAAACCATTTTCAATTGGCTTTCAAGAAATAGAATCTGCTCATCAATGCCATATCCGTTGTATGCCAAACGTTTTATAATAGCCGATTCGAGATAATTTCCTTTAGTTGCAAGAGCTTTGGGATGTTGAGGATAATATTCTAACGATTTGTTAGCGCATAGCCATGTAAAATCGTCACAAAACTTATATTTAGCCCAATATCCAAATGCAAGGTCGGCAAGTTGAACAGCAACCGTTTCCTTTGCAGTCAGCGGATGAAGATAAAGTTTATTTTCAATCGCTTTTTCGGTTATTTCAAAACCTTCTTTAATCGCAAATTCAGGGACTAATTGATGTGTTGTAAGCTCTACATTTACCCATTCTTCAGAGTAAAAATTATCTTCATCACGATAGCGGATAAATACATGGCGTGGTGCGTATGCGATGTATGCTTCAGCATCGACAGCTTCAGCAAGCACTCTATAGTACATTGGCAAAGAACGGCATTGCCCTGAGTGTGTTTGCATAACTTTGCTTACAAATTGTTTAGTATAATCTTCGATTCCTTCAACATCGCTAAAATCGTATATAAAAGGCTTATGATCGTTACCCGAATAAGGGCGGAAAAAATATTCGATAAGCGCCATGTTTTTGGCGGTCTTGTATTTTTCCATTCCGTTTGCCTTTATGAATTTTTCGATAAAATCAGCAGCATTGTCTATCGTTTTACAAAATTCCTCATAGTCCAACTTTCCATCAAGGTAAGCCCATTCCGTAAGGAAAACAGCACGTTTGATGCTCAAAGGCTGCTTGTCGTCAAGCATATCGGAAATTTCGAGAAATGCAGCATTATATAACGGACTTTGTGTTTCTATTTGAACGCCACCAGTAAGTCCCGGCAGGATTTTGGTATCTATTGTTTGACCGTTAACAACGGAAAGTGAAAGCACACAAAAGGTAGCGACCAAACAATATTTCCATTTGGTTTCCACAAATTGTATGACAAAACTATCCATAAACTACACGATTTTTAAGCAATTCGCAATATTTTTTTCAAAAATAGATATTTTCAAATAAAAAACCAAAAAAAGGAACTTTTCATATGATTTTTAACATTTATATTTAACTTTCAATTGTATTTGTTTTTCTTTTAATTTTATGATTTACAGCAATTTGCAAAAGTTAATCAAAGAGCAAAACTGTCAAACGTAGCTAAGTCGCCCGAAAATTTTGCGCACCGCTTGCATACGTGGTGGCGGCTTCACGCAGGCGGGGGTTTCACAAATGTTCGGGCGGGCGATAAACTTCCAAATTCCCACAAAACTTTCTGCGGGCATACACCCCCGCTTGCGTGAAACCGCTCGTTAGCCGTTCGTGCATTTTCTGGTTTAATTTCGTTTAAAGTTTTTTATTCTTCGTAGATTATGGGCAAATTTCGAGGATTATCTCCAAGCATTTGTTTATCAGGCATATTTATTATCTCTGGTAGCATATTTTGATTGCATAATGTTTCTATGATTTCATTTTTCTTTTCTATCAATTTTAAAGCAAGTTCGGGTTTGATAGTCTTGGTAATCATTTCATCTAAAAAAGAAATCTGCTCTTTCATTTCTTCTCTCCATATCTTGTTTGTTTCGTGGCGGTGTTCTGCTGTAAATTTTTCTTTTTCCGCTTTCCTTTCTTCTATAATTTGTGGTAGTAGTTCTTGTAGAGTTTCACTTTCAATTTTATTTTTCTTTGCTTCATAAAATTTTTCTTCCAATATTGAGGATTTACCACCAACAAGCATTTTTCCGAAAGAAAATAGAGACTTTGCTGTTGATTTCAATGTAATCCAAATTGAGCCTTCCTCAATCCAAGATAATTGTAATTTTTTATTTTCAGGAATACCGATTTCATTATCAATTACATTATCAATATCTTCTAATGTGTTTACTTCAATTTCTCCTTCAATAATCATTGATACATTGAAAAGTCTTCTACTTTCTCGTAGAAAATTTTCAACATTTAAAATCTTATAAGAATTGTCTACTGAATGAATTCTTATTGATAATAATTCCTTACTTTCTTTTTTCCTATTTGAAACTTGAATATTTTCAAAATCAAAAAGTTCTGAAATGGCACTTTTTCCCAATACTAAATCATAGTAGTTATCTTCAACAACGAATGCTTTAAGGTTATTAAATTTAACAGAATTTATTCTTATCCCAATTTCTACATAAGGTAGTTGTATTTTAATTCCACTAGGCAAATTGACAAGTTCCCGCCCTAATTCAGGAATAGTTTTTAATTGTTCTACTAATTTCCTTTTTATTATCACATCAGTATATCCATAATATACATCAATATTAGTTACAGATACTTTCTCTTCTGGAATGACAGGGTTAAAAATATAACCTTCAATTTCTAATGATTTCATACTTTTTAATTTATATAATTACATTTTTTCAATCTTCACTTCTTTGTCCACTGCACTGTCGCCCCCGCATGACGGCTAACGAGTTAAATTGACGCATGTTTTTTTCTGTGTTTTTATGATAAATCTCCATATAAGTCGCTGTTTATTAGCTGTTAGTATTTTTGTATGTCTCGTGTCTTGTATTGTAATTGTTACGTCAATACAAATTTTGACTATACAAAATACGCATATTAGAGTTTGTCTATTTGAACACTGTTTTTGCAAAAGTAATTAAAAAACTGTTTTTCAAATGAAAAATCATTATAATATTACCTCGTTTTTATGTATGTTTGTAAAAATTTATATTTAGAAATGCGTATGTCATTTAACCATCAAAATTACCAATTCTTGACAGGCGAATACCAAAATAAAAATGTTATTTTTGTGCATTTCCCCTACAATCTTTTATTAAAAAATGAATTGAAGGAAAAGGTTCCTACAGCTAAGTGGAGCTCTTCTAAAAAATGTTGGTATTTGCCCGATAGTAGTGCCATTAGAAATGAAATTGGCTTGATGCCTAAAACGGAAATGGGGAAAGCCGTTATTAGTCAAATTCATCCGGTAAATCTTGTTGCACTCAAACGAATGCATGAATTGCTTTTGCTCAAAGCATACAGTCCAAGCACCATTAGAATTTACTGTGCCGAATTTTCACAATTACTCTATTTGCTTAAAGGTACATCTGTAGATACATTGACACCTGAACGTTTACGGTCTTATTTTTTGTATTGCATAACAAAGTTAAAATTTTCGGAAAACCTTATTCATAGTCGAATGAACGCCGTAAAATTTTACTTTGAGCAAGTGCTGCATCGTGAGAAGATTTTCTTTGAGGAAATTCCCCGCCCACAAAAGAAATCACAGCTTCCTAAAGTTATCGGCAAGAAAGATATTGTGAGGATTTTTGCTCAAGTTGAAAATCCGAAACATTTGTTGATGCTTAAATTGTGCTACGGAATGGGTTTGCGTGTTAGCGAAATTGTGAATCTGAAAATTACCAATATCGACAGCAGTCGAATGATGGTACATATCGAAAATGCGAAAGGGAAAAAGGATAGATATGTAAATTTACCCGAAAGCATTCTCGATGATTTGCGAAATTATTATCGGGCTTATCGTCCTAAAATATACCTGTTTGAGGGTCAATATGGCGGACAATATGCTATTCGCAGTGTACAGGCTGTTTTTAAAAATGCCATGCAAAAAGCGAAAATCAATAAATCGGTGGGAATTCATGGCTTACGGCATAGTTATGCTACGCATTTGTTGGAATGTGGAACCGACATGACTTTTATCCAAAAGCTACTGGGACACAGAGATATAAAAACTACCCAGATTTATGCTAAAGTGGGTAATCGCCAGTTGAGGAATGTTAGAAGTCCGTTGGATGAGTTGAACCAAAAGGATTAAAAAACAGCGTAATGTGCAAGCAAAACGAAATTCATTCTTGCAATTTGCCGGCAAAATTCAAAATTCAAAATTTCTGAATGGTCATTCTCAGAATGAGGAAACGCACTGTAATTTTTCCCGACAAAGCGAATAGCTTTATAATCTTTTTTGTAATAAGGATAGTTGTCGCTACTTTCAGTATCAAGGGCTGCAAAAAACGGAGAAACAATGGTGTAATCTATCAGTGCTTGTTCTGCTTTTTCTATAACATCTAATGCATTACTATGTCCGACAAGGTATATCCCCCAATCTTCTTCCGGCTCATAAGCCACCACATCGTTATTCAACATTACAATGATATTTTCGTTTGCTGCACGTCTTTTTCCTGCATCGTAGTAAGAGCCCAATAAGCCGATCTCTTCCGCATCATAAGCCATAAAATCAATATTGTGATACGGTTTTAAATTATTTTCGTAGATAATTCGTGCCATTTCAATCATCACGGCACAACCGGAAGCATTATCATTGGCGCCGGGCGCGGTTTCTGCGAGAATAAAATCCGGACGCGTTCCTGTAAAAGAGATGGCATCCAAATGCGCACCGATAATCACGGTAGAATCGGTTTCTCCTGTGCCTTTCAAGGTTCCCAATACATTATACATATATTGATTTACCGGGCCTGCTAACCAATGATTCGGAATTGATACCACAAAAGAGTCAATGCGGGCATTTTCAATACCATACGCTTTTAGGCGATCTACCAAATATTGGGCAACTTTTTTGTTGTGACCAATGGTTTTATTACATCGTCGCGATTCAAAGTTCTCCATACACTGCACTGTGTGACTAAGACTGTCTTTATTTATTAAATCCAATGTTTCACGTAATTCGATATCAGATATTTGCGCAGAAGCAGCAAAAAACATCATAAGAAAACCGGTTAATAATGTGCTGATTTTTTTCATCTTTATATGTTTAAAATTTGTTATTCTTTATCGGTGGTCAATTTCTATGATAATAGGAACAACGGTTTTGTCCGTATTTTTTACACTGAATCTAATCGCAGAATAGTCGTATTTAATATCCTTTGCCGGCACTATTTTATCTGCTAATACTTTATTGATTTTTTCAATAAATGAACCGGATTCGGCTTTTATTCTGTGCACAATTTCGTTAATAGGCAATTCATCGCGAGAATAGAGTACACAAGCATAATCTTTGCCTGTTGTATTGTCCATTTGGATATGCCATTTTTCATCCGGAATAGCCATTTCATTTGACTGGTAAACCAATGCCGCACTGACTTGGTCGTGCGGAGGAAAAACTTTGGAAACTGCATTTGTTAAATCAGAGCCTATGATATACACGTATGCCGGTTCATGGTTGGACACATACAAGCGATACCGAGTTCCGGAAATATAACTTCCTTCCAGCACATAATAAGGATTCCGATTGGCGTTATACAATCGAGGACGCATCTTTTGTCCGGTAGATAGAACAAAATTCAATTCTCCTGCCAAATTGTTCAATTCCGTTTGTGCCGATTGGGTAGTAACCGGAGTTGGCTTTGGAGTCGGAGTTGGGTGAGTTACCGAAGGGGTAGTTTGAGGTGTTGTTGTTTTTTTCTTCACATACATCTCCATCGCATAATTTACATATTTACTGAAATCGGAATACCTTACCCACTTAAATCCGTTATCTCCCCAACGTGGCCCCCAACTGTTCATAAACAAGAAAGCACCGCCGTCTTTATTGTTGTCGTAAGCGACCACACACATGGCATGATAGCCATCCATAACATCTGCGGTTCCGCTCCAAACTTCCTCATTGTTTTTTTGAAAGGAAATATAATTTGCCATAGATACGACCACCGGCCGGTTTTCGGAAATGGATTTTTTTGTAGTAATAATTTTCTTCTCGTGAGAATCTTTTGCGGAAAATAAAGCGAAATAATTATCTATGACATTAGACTGTGCCTTGGGATACAATTCACTCGGAATAGAAACATGCGATGTACAATCATAACTGAAATCACGATATTTTGCTGCTCCTCTTGTCTTTAAAGTTTGAAATGCTGCATCTAAATAGATACCGGTCTGACAATTTCCACTGTTCTCTCCTCTCGACAAAGAGTAAACAAACAATGGGGAAAATGCCTCTGCTGATGACTGGGTACTTTGCCAATTATTAATTACCGCTTCGGAAATAGTACGCGCAGCGTAGGCAGAAGCCCAACTCGTACAAGTACTATATCTTCCCTGAGCTCCTACAGTAGGACAATAGTTCCTTAAAGAATGACTTGCCGGCAGTATCTCATAACTTCGCGTGAGCAAAACAGGTTTTTTCGGAATCAATTCGTATATAGAATCATTCAATACGACTCCTCCGTAGTATCTTTCTTCTTCTTGAGCGTGCAACGCGGTATACATACATCCGACCAGCGAAAAAATGAGTATTAATGTCGTTCTCATAATGTTTCGATTTTAATAGTTTTCAGTATTAAGTAATTTTATTTGATTTTATTCCGGTTTAGTGCAGCTTGATATTTAGCTGCATTGGTATTGTGTTCCGACAAGGTAGTTGCAAAGTTATGCTTACCCGAAAAATCTTCTTTTGCACACATATAAATATAGTTGTGTTGTGCATGATTTAACACAGCATCGATGCCCCGAATAGATGGGATTCTGATAGGCCCGGGAGGCAATCCTGCGTATTTGTATGTGTTGTAAGGAGAATCCTTTTCAAGATGTACAAACAAAATCCTTTTAAGCGAAAAATCTCCCACAGCATATTTTACCGTCGGGTCGGCTTGGAGTAGCATGCCTCGTTTTAAGCGATTGATATACAATCCGGCAACAGTTGAAAATTCCGAATTTGCAGCGGTTTCTTCTTCCACGATAGATGCTACAATAGATACTTGTATGGGAGTTAATGGGATTTCCTGTGCTTTTTCGATGCGTTCGGGAGTCCAAAATTTATCATACTCCGATTTCATTTTTTTTATAAATTTTTCGACAGGAATATTCCAGTACATCTCGTAAGTATTAGGGATAAACATACAAAGAATCGTATTGGTGTCGAATCCGAATTGAGCGCAAACGGCAGAATCGTTTAATTGTTGATACAATTCTCCTTCGCTGAACATTAATTGTTCACTGATGCGTTTAGCCAAATCTTCCTTTAATCTGATATTATTAAACGTGATGCGAGAAGGTGCCTGATTCCCGTTTCTGAGGTTTTGCAACAGTTGTTTACAAGTCATGTCGGGAGTTACCGCATAACGTCCGGTTCGCATATTGTCGGGATATTTCATGGTTCCGGCAATCTTGTCAAATATATTCACATCTTTTATATGAGCAACCGATTGCAGTTGCGATAATAAATCGTTGTAATCTTTGTTGTCATTCACATAGACGTATACGGTTTGTTTGACATTGAAAAAAGGCGACATGTATTTTTTATACACATAGATATAAGAACTTCCTATAGCCAAAATGACTGATGCTAAAGACGCAGCGATAATAGTCCAAACCTTTCTTTTCTTTTTCATAGTGCAAAGTTATAAAAAATAGTCTTTGAAAACTTTGATAAGTTCGAAAGAATCTTCTATATTTGCACCGCTGTTTGCAAAAACAAAGATCAAAAGAGTCTTGGAAGTGTGGGTGAGTGGCTGAAACCACCAGTTTGCTAAACTGACGTACGGGTAACTGTACCGGGGGTTCGAATCCCCCCGCTTCCGCGAAAAGATAGAAACAACAGACGGTAAAAACATGATAGACCCCACGTACTTGTATCCAATAGTATGTGGGTTTTTTTGTAAAAAATAAGTCAATTTAAGAAAACATAACTTATGCGTTTGCGAATTTGGATATTAATAAGCTTATTAGGAATTAGCGCCCAAATATTTTCCCAAATCACATTATCGGTAGATACAGTTAAGATTATTGGTCAAAGCAATACTTCGGCAGGAAAACCTCTGCCGGAATCTACTACAATTACCGTTCTTGATAATCAAACGTTGAAAAGCAGTTATGAATCGGCTGTTCTTCCGCTGTTGACAGAACTTGTGCCCGGACTCTTTGTAACACAGCGCGGTGTTACCGGTTTTGGATTGTCGGGAGGCTCTGCCGGAATCGTTAACATCCGTGGTGTCGGTGGAGGCAACAAAGTGTTGATGCTTTTTGACGGGCAGCCGCAATGGGCAGGAATTTTTGGTCATGGTCTGCCCGATACTTATTCGATTTCCGATGCGGAAAAAGTGGAAGTAACGCGAGGTCCGGCATCTTTACTTTATGGTTCGGGTGCCATGGGCGGAGCAATTAATATAATTACCCACAGACCTCAAAAAGAAGGTCTTTACGGAAGAGGAAGAGTAATGTATGGTTCGTATAACACTCAAAAATATATGGCAAATGTATGGGGTAAAGAAGAAAAAATCGGTGCTTTTGCCTCTATCAATCGCGACAGAACAGATGGACACCGCGATAATTCGGCATTCAACACAACGAATGGTTCTGTGAAGATAGCTTATGATTTGTCTGAAAATTGGAAAGTTTCTGCCGGCACGCTTATTACTCATATTGATAGCCGGAATCCGGGAACTACACAGGATCCAATACTCGACGGCCGGGTAGATGCTTTGCGTACTACTTATTCTTTTTCTATTGAAAAGAAATATGAAAAAATATCGGGAGCGATTCAGGCATTTTACAATTGGGGGCGACATGAAATCAACAATGGATATATGGCCAATAAACCTAAACCTGACCCTTTACAAGTTTTCCTTTTTAACTCAAGAGATTACAGTGCAGGAGGTTCGATTTACGAAACTTTCCGCTTTTTCGAAAATAATTCAATCACTGCCGGAGTGGATTATAAACAATGGGGCGGTCGCGCTTGGAACGATACGATACACAATCATCATACCGGCAATATCGTAAACAAAAGCGTTGATGAATTGGGCATATACCTGCTGACTGAACAAACCATAGCCGGAAAATTATCGGTCAATGCCGGAATCCGGTTGGAAATAAATGAATTATACGGAAACGAATGGACTCCACAGTTGGGGGCAACTTATTCTTTATCGAAAAATACCGGTTTCAAAGCATCTGTTTCAAAAGGATTTAGAAGTCCTAATATCAGGGATTTGTATATGTATCAACAAGCCAATCCGGATTTGAGACCGGAATCAATGTTCAATTATGAAATCTCTTATTTGCAACAGCTTTTCGGTAATAAGCTAAACTGTGAGTTAACAGCTTTTTACATCAATGGTAAGAATATGATTCAAATGGACATGATCGATGGTCGACCGAAAAATGTCAATACCGGCTCTTTTATCAACAAAGGATTTGAATTATCTGTCGAATACAAGATGTTTTCGAATCTGAAGTTGAACGGCAATTACAGCTTTTTAGATACCGATACGCCTTTACTTGCCGCTCCTAAGCACAAAGCGTTTTTGAATATTGATTGGGAAATAAAACGATTTGTTTTCTCTCCCGATTTCCAATATGTAGGAGATTTATATACTTCTATCGAAAAAAATAAGAAAGGAAATTATGCTTTGCTGAATGCAAGACTGACTTACAAAGCGGCAAAAATGGTTTCTTTGTTTGTTAGTGGAGAAAACCTAACCAATACGAATTACGAAATTAATTATGGTTTCCCAATGCCCGGAATTGTTATTTTCGGAGGTTTTGATTTGAATTTTAATTAATTTATACTACATTTGCCCTTCACTTTTTACCCCTAAATCCCCTAAAGGGGACTTTGGCGTGTAAAATATTTTAATTGTTTCGGTTTTTTCAGAAGTTAAAGTCCCCTTTAGGGGATTTAGGGGTAGAAATTCATTAAAAAAACAATAAAAATTTATCATCATGATTACAGCAAACATTAAAACTCGCGCGTATGGATTGGCTGATATAAAAGCCTATCTTTTTGCAACTCTTTTCATTATCGGCAATTTGGCATTACCGCAACTGTGTCACTTGTTACCTCAAGGTGGATTTGTTTGGTTACCAATTTATTTTTTTACACTCATTGCCGCCTATAAATACGGATTATCTGTCGGATTATTGACTGCGGTACTTTCTCCTTTAGCCAATCATTGGTTGTTTGGCATGCCGGTAGCCGGAATGTTGCCAATTATCCTGACCAAGTCTGTTTTGTTGGCTGTCGCAGCGTCTATGATTTCCAAGAAAACAGGAGTAGTTTCTCTCCTTACCCTTTTGGTTGTCATTTTGGATTATCAGTTTGTCGGCACTTTGGTAGAATGGGCAATCGTTAAAGATTTCTATGCAGCTGTTCAGGATTTCCGTTTGGGTATTCCGGGAATGTTACTTCAACTTTTCGGCGGTTACTTGTTACTTCGATTGATTGCGGATAAATAATTGTTAGATTCCTCACTACGTTCGGAATCCAATGAAAAATATGAAAACGTTTGAAGGAGTATTAAACCGTTTCCGCAATATTCAATTTGAAGAAAAATTCGATTTGATTGTAGCTATTGCGAATGGAGGTATTATTCCTGCCGCTATTTTAAATCAGCGGCTGGATACGGAGATTCAATTGTTGAAAATCAACTTGCGCGACCCGAATCAAAAACCGAAATACGAATCGCCAAAGTTAATTGCTCCAATTGATTTTGATTTTAAAGATAAAACAATATTACTTGTCGAAGATAGAGTAAAGACCGGAAGTACGTTGAATTATGCCAAATCTCTTTTAGAGAAAGAGGCTAAGTCAGTAAAAACTTTTGCAGTTAATGGCAATGCCGATTATGCTTTATATAACGAAGATTGTTTTAAATACCCATGGATAATTTAATTCTAAAACAACCAAAAAAATAAAAAATATGAAACGTCGTGATTTTTTAAGGAAAGGAATTGTAGCCGGAGTTGCGGCTTCTACATTAGGTTTTTCGAGTTGTAAAAGAGAAAAACAATCGTTGAATTTCGATAAATTACAAGAATCGTTAGTTAGTGACGAATTAACGGTAGAATCAGTTCCCGATTTAGTTGCCGTAATGGGCGGAGAACCCGATGTTATGCTTAATAAAGCTTTAGAAACTTTGGGCGGAATAGAACAATACATTAAAAAAGGACAAAGCGTTGTCGTTAAACCAAATATCGGATGGGATCGTAAACCCGAATATGCTGCAAATACCAATCCTATTTTAGTCGGTGCATTGGTGAAAAAATGCTTAGCAGCAGGCGCATCGAAAGTCATTGTATTTGATCATACTTGCGATAACTGGATTAAATGCTATAAAAATAGCGGCATAGAAGATGCCGTAAAAGCTGCGGGTGGCACGATGATTCCGGGTAATGACGAAAGATATTATAAAGATGTTACTTTACCTCGAGGCATCAATTTGAAGGAAACAAAAATTCACGAGGCGTTGCTTGATGCTGACGTATGGATTAACGTTCCGATATTGAAAAACCATGGCGGAGCCAAAATGACCATCGCCATGAAAAACTATATGGGAATTGTTTGGGACCGTGGATTTTTCCATGGAAACGACCTGCAACAATGTATCGCTGATTCTTGTACATGGGAGAAAAAACCTGTACTTAATGTTATCGATGCTTATCGCGTAATGCGTCGAAATGGCCCGCAAGGAAAAAGCATAGATGATGTTTCTATATTAAAAACGTTGATAATCTCTCCCGATATTGTAGCTGCGGATACGGCTGCCGTGCAGTTTTTCAATCAAGTAGAAAAAATGCTATTGGAAGATGTTGGGCATATCGGAAAAGGAGAATCTCACCAATTAGGAACAACCGATTTAGAGAAGTTAAATATTAAACGGATTAGACTTTAATATAGTTTAGTATTTATTTTGGTTGAGTCGGGTGTTTTAATCGATTACTTCTGCCAAATCAATCACAATAAATTTATTTTTTTGCTGGTTGTATAGGATTTTATCAATCAAAAAAGAGGACGGACTTGTTTCTATTTCAGCAATTTTCTTTCCCGAATTGTCGATTATCCATGTTTTATATTCGTTATTGTCGCCTTCATCTTTGGTTATAAATTTGGATTTTTCGGTTTTTAGATAGCAGATATTTAAGTCTTTTTGTGCGATTGTATGCGTAATATCTAATTGATTGTTCAGAACCAGTACATTGTCTTTGTTGGTTAAAACGAAAATTTTAGTTGTATCGGTTTGCGACAAAGAAACAAATTCATCATTTTCATTAACTACAAATGCTTGGTTTCCAATGAAATATTTCAGTTCTCCAAATTCATTTTTATGAAAATTTCTTTCCATGATAAATTGGCCGGTTTCTTTGGTGTATTTTGTTAATCGATCTTTGAATGCTAAAAGAATTTCATTCCCCGTTAATTGGTAACTGAGAATCGGGTCTTTTTTTACGCCTGTTGTGGCCATAAATATTTGCTTGCCGGTTTCTCTATCAAAAGCTGCGATGAAAGGACCTCCGAAACTGACCTGTCGATTTCCCACAAAGGCAATGCCTTCGTTAATCATGAATATTCTATCATCTTCTATAAAAATAGTCGATTTACCGGTTAAATCTTTAGGAAGAGGCTGTTCCCAAATAATCTCTCCGGTTTGTTTATCGATTCTTACTAATTTTTCTTTAGAGGAAAAATAAAAATCAAGGTCATCCATCAGCACATTTGAACCCAAATCACTAACGAGATCATACCCTGTTGGTATAAGAAAAGTTCCGGTAAGTAACCCTGCGGCAAGACCGATGGCTGCTGCTGCCACAGTGCCTGTATAATCTTTCACGCCGGTTATTGCCTCATAGTCCCAACCATCTCCGTTTAGGATATTTATTGAGTGCAATCCGGAAGCAACCACGATTAAAGTCGAATCATTGATATGAAAAGCATCGTTCCAACCATATTCACGATTTAAATTCATCTTCCACAAGGCATTTCCATTATCTAAATCAATGCCTTCTAATTTATTTTTTGAGTTAAACCCAATATTTGGTTTATATCCTACTCCGATTCTGTTGATAGGATCGATGTGATAAATAGTATGATTTGATTTCCATAATTCCTTGCCGGTATAAATATCTAAAGACGAACTTTTACTGCCGAATTTATTGTGAACCATATAAATCATTACATTTTCGGCTTGTAGCAATTCGCTTGTTAGATAAGCAATTTTTTTGCTCCACATTAATTTTTGCTCATTGAGGTCGTATTGTAAGATATGTCCGGTGTTATTTAGCCATTTCTCATTTTTACTTGTTCCTCTCAACTGAACAGTTAGGAGACCGGAAACAGTATCGAGGAATGTTTTGTATATTATGTCAGGAAATGCGTATTCCGTTCCTATTATATCCTGTTCGTTTTGGAGATTTTTTCCTGCGATTTTCGCTGAAACTGAAATCGGTAAATTTGTTTTTTGCCCAAAAGAATAAGTTGAACAAACGAGAGCTAATGCTAAAAGTAAATGTTTCATAGAATATTCGTTGTTTTTTGATACCGGGCAAATGTACGGCTTTTTATCAAATAAACAAATTTCAAAATAAAGCATTAACTTTGCAGACATATAATCATTTATGCAATTAAAAAATCAAATTTGAATTGTCTCCAATCATGAATAAGCTTAAAAATTTGCGTGTAATCACCGCTTTATTCTTTATTTTATTAATAACTCTCTTTTTTGTTGATTTCAAAAATTTGTTGCCAACAAAAATTCACGGAGTACTGCATTTGCAATTGGTTCCGGCAATTTTGGCGGGAAGTGTGCTTGTCGTTATTTTCCTGTTGTTGTTAACGTTTTTCTTCGGACGGGTTTATTGTTCTTTTATCTGTCCGGCAGGAATTTTTCAAGATATATTCATCCGTTTTTCAAAACGAGGACATTTGAAAAAAAACAAACGCAAACGTAGATTTTCTTATTATAAACCGTCTAATATTTTGCGTTATTCATTATTAGGACTTGCCACCGTCTTGCTTTTATTCGGAAGTACACATTTATTGCTATACTTAGACCCATATAGTAATTTCGGTCGTATGGCAGCGAATCTTTTCCGCCCTGTCGTTATTTTCGGCAATAATTTATTGGCCGACCATTTGATGGCTAAAGATAATTATGCGTTATATCATGTTAGTATTTATAATGTTACGACTGCGGCATTGATAGCTTCGATTGCTATATTTTTGCTGTTCGGTATATTGTCGGTTATCAGAGGACGACTGTTTTGTAATACGCTTTGTCCTGTAGGAGGGTTGTTAAGCCTGTTTTCCCGTTATTCGTTATTCAGAATTTCTTTCGATAAAGAAACCTGTAATAACTGTGGATTATGCGAACGGACTTGCAAAGCCGAATGTATTAACAGCAAAGAGCAAACGGTCGACATGTCGCGTTGTGTGGGTTGTTTCAACTGTTTATCTTCTTGTAAAAAAAGAAATGCCATCCATTATCGCTTTGCTCCTGTTTTCAAAAAACAGACTGTCGAAAAAACGGAGATTCAAACAACATTAGAATCCCGTCGTTCGTTTTTGGCATTAAGTGGAACTATTTTGGCAACAGCACCTATTTTGCACAGCTGCGGAAGTAAACAAAGCAACGGTTCTAAACCGATACTCATTTTGCCTCCGGGAGCCGTAAATCTGAAACGATTCAACGAAAAATGTACGGCATGTCATCTTTGCGTGGCAAAATGTCCCAATCAAATTATCCAGCCGGCCGGGTTAGAGTATGGTCTTGACTTTTTATTGAAACCAAGATTGGTGTTTAAACATGGATATTGCAATTATAGATGTACAATATGCTCGGAAGTTTGTCCAAATGGAGCGTTGAGAACTTTGACTAAAAAAGAGAAAATGCAAACGCAAATAGGTATTGCTCATTTTGAAAAAGAACTGTGTATTGTTTATAGATTCGAAACGGATTGCGGAGCGTGTTCCGAACACTGTCCTACGCAGGCCGTAAAGATGGTTCCGTATAAAGACTCTTTGCGAATACCACTGGTAACACCAGATATTTGTATTGGTTGCGGTGGGTGCGAATATATATGTCCGGTACATCCACAAAAGGCCATTCGCGTAATAGCGGATGTAGAGCAAGGGGTTGCGAAACTTCCCAACTTTGAAAAAGTTGAAGAAATTGAAGATATAGATTTCGGATTTTAGCAATTAATAAAATGAAGACTATATTCCGTTTTGCAACAATTGTATTATTGACCCTCTATTTTTGGCCGATAACTTCTTACGCACAGGAAAAAATCCTGACATTTAACGAATATCTGGAAAATGTCAAAAAAAGTAATATCAATTACCTTGTAGAAAAATACAATGTGGATATTGCCAAAGCCAATGTTATAGCTGCCAAAGTTTTCCCCGACCCGAACTTGATTTTAGAAGGTGCTAACAATCAGAACTGGGATATGCTAATGGGTTATAATTATGCAGTTGGACTGGAATATAATCTTGAATTGGGAGGAAAGCGCAAAGCAAGAATAAAAGTAGCACAAAGCGAAGCTGATTTGGCCGATGTTCAATTGGAAGATTATTTCCGGAATTTACGAGCAGATGCCACATTGGTTTATTTATTGGTGCTCAAACAAAAACAACTGTTTGAAATACAAAAATCTTCTTACCAACACATGGCTGATTTGGCTTATGCCGACAGTGTTCGTTTTAAATCAGGGCATATCAAAGAAGTAGACGCCCATCAATCGAGATTAGAAGCGAACATCATGTTTAATGATGTGTTGGGGAGTAAAAGTGATTTACGAGATGCTTTAATCCAATTAGCGCTCATGCAAGGAGATAAAGAAATGCAATTCCCGGATTCTTTATCCGGAGAATTAAAATATTTCAAACGCGAATTTGATTTATTATCATTAATAACAACCGCTCAAGACAATCGGACCGACTTGCAAGTCGCTCTCAAATCCAAGGAAGTTTCGCAAAATAACCTGAAATTAACACAAGCAAACCGAGTAGTCGATTTGGACCTTAATATAGAAGTCACCCGCTTTTCAAAAATTCGCAATACAATGGCTTCTGCTCCTGCATATACAAGTTTTTCGGGAAGTGTTGGTGTTCCTTTGAGATTTTCAAATGCAAACAAAGGAATATTAAATGTATCCAAATTAGCTTTGCTCCAAAGTGAAGCCGATTATGAGGCCACAAAATTACAAATCAAATCGGATGTAATACAAGCTTATCACAAGTATATGGCTACTTGCCAACAAGTTGACCAATTCAATACAAGATTGTTGAACTCTGCAGAAACAATCTTACAGAAAAAAGTTCATAGCTATCAGCAGGGGGAAACAAGCATATTGGAAGTGCTTAATGCTCAGCGTACTTATAACGACGTTCAGGTGAATTATAACGAAACACTGTATGGACGTGCTGCTGCTTTAATTGAATTGGAACGGGCTACAGGAATTTGGGACATCGAAATGTAAATAAATTGCTTTAAAATGACTACGTTTGTACCTGTAAACTATCATTTTTCCAAATTATATGAAATACATCATTCTTACAATTCTATCTTGTTTGTTTCTCCAAATTTCAACCGCTCAAAACGGGAATCTGCCCATCAATCTGAAAGATATTACCGATGGTAAGTTTTTCCCGCAAGAGGTAAAAGGAATCCAACCTATGCCCGATGGGGAACATTATTCCATGTTGAGCAAAGACGGTACAAAAATCTTGCAGTATGCTTACAAAACGGGAAAAGAAACTGGAGTATTATTTGATGTAAACACCGTCAGAGAAACCAAATTAGATGCCATCGAAGGTTATATCATCAGTTCTACCGGACATCGCATCATCGTTTGGACAAACAAAGAATATATTTACCGTCGCTCGTGGGAGGCAGATTTATACGACTACGATGTGAGACGTAATTTCTTGAAACCGCTTTCCGATACTCCGGGAAAATTAATGATTCCTACCTTTTCACCCGACGGAAGAATGTGCGCTTTTGTAAGAGACAACGATATTTGGTTGAAAAAGTTTGATTACGATACTGAATCTCAAATTACCAAAGATGGCGAATTCGGGAAAATCCTGAATGGCATTACCGATTGGGTGTATGAAGAAGAATTCTACACAACGAACTTGATGTCTTGGTCGCCCGACAGCAAAATGCTTGCATTTGTGAAATTCGACGAAAGTCAGGTTCCGGTATTTCTCATGCAGATTTTCGACAATGTTTCTTTGTATCCCGATGTTGCGGCTTTCAAATATCCCAAAGCAGGACAAAAAAACTCAATTGTTGCCTGTTATTCTTACAGCGTCGACACAAAGGATATTAAAAGAATGAATATCCCTATTGCTGCGGAAGATTATATTCCACGTATTAAATTCACAACGAATCCGGAACAATTGGCTGTAATGACGTTGAATCGAACGCAAAACATCTTCAGTATGTATTATGCCAATCCAAAATCGACAGTTGCCAAATTGATTTTGAAAGATGAGAATAAATACTACATCGAATCGGATTTCCTGAAATACATATCGTTCTCCAATGATAATTTTGTTTATCTGAGCGAAAAAGATGGTTATATGCACATTTATCTCTATTCTCCTGCCGGAATTTTACAAAAACAACTGACTTCCGGACAATGGGATGTAACTGCTTGTTACGGTATCGACCCTACGGCACAATGCGTTTATTACCAATCGGCAGAAGAAAGCCCCCTTAGTAGAGCGATTTATAAGGTTGGTTTCAAAGGAAACAAAACCAAATTATCTCAAAAGCAAGGAACCAACACAGCCGAATTCGGTTCAGGATTCAAATATTTTATCAATAGTTATTCAAGTATTGCAACTCCAACCGTTACAACCATCGACGAAAGTTCTAAAGGAAAAGAACTGCTTGTTTTGGAAGACAATCAAGCGTTGAAAGACATGTTAGCGAACAGTAAATTTGTTCCCAAAGAATTTTTTACGGTAAAAAATACCGAAGGAACCGAGTTAAACGGATGGATAGTGAAACCGTTAAGTTTTTCTGCCTCTAATAAATACCCTGTCGTTATGTATCAATACAGCGGCCCCGGCAGTCAAACAGTACTCGACCGTTTTAATTTCAACTGGGAACATTATTTATCTTCCATAGGATATGTTGTTGTTTGTGTCGACGGCAGAGGAACCGGTGCTCGCGGACAAGAATTCGGCAAAAGTCTTTATCTGAATTTGGGCACATACGAAACGGAAGACCAGATAACCGTAGCCAACTATATGGCATCTCAACCCTACGTTGATAAAAACAAAATAGCCATTTGGGGATGGAGTTATGGCGGTTACAATACCTTAATGGCGATGAGTAAAGGAAACGGCATCTTCAAAGCAGGAATTGCTGTTGCTCCCGTAACCGATTGGAAATTCTACGATACCATTTATACCGAAAGATATATGCGCACTCCGAATGAAAACTATATAGGATATGCAAACGCTTCGGCCATTCGATTAGCTGACAAATTGCAAGGAAATTTACTGTTAATTCACGGAACTTCCGATGATAATGTGCATTTTCAAAACACCATGTATTACTCTGATGCTCTTGTGAATGCTGGAAAACAATTCGATATGCAAATTTATTCGGGCAAAAATCACAGTTTATTAGGAAGTAAAACGAGATTCCACTTGTATACGAGAATGACTAACTTCTTGAATGAAGAATTAAAGAATGATGCCTTAAAGGACATAAAATTTTAATAAATGTGAGTAAATTAAATGAAGTGAACGAGAACAAATGGATAACAGCGGACAAAAAATGGCGGCAGATAGCAAACACAAACAAACAGATCAAGAACTTCAGGAATTGGCATCACAATTAAGATGCCCCAACGGAATCAAAGGCGTTGAGGTTTCGGATTTGATGAATGAAACGAACATCAGTATGACACTTCATTCAATAGACCGGCTAAACTTACTTGACAACGGTAGTATTTTGGAACTTGGACACGGCAACTGTGCGCATCTTCCTTATGTGCTTAAACAAAAGAACAATCTGACCTATCACGGACTTGATATATCTGAACTGATGAACAAAGAAGCGAAGCGGATAAACCAACAATTTGTTGATAGGCAACAAGCCACTTTCCATCTGTATAACGGACTAAACATTCCTTTTGTTGACAATTATTTTGACAGGATTTTTACTGTAAATACCATTTATTTTTGGGCTAACCCTAATTTTCTTATGTCCGAGTTGTATCGTGTAATAAAGCCAAAGGGAATACTAAACATTACTTTTTGTCAAGAAAATTATATGAAACGGCAACCGCAGACACAATTCGGTTTTACCCTCTACGACAACGAAAAAATAGAACAACTTATCGATACAACACAATTCAAAATTGTTGGTTCGGATACACAAATTGAAATCGTTAAAAGTAAAACAGGCGACGGATTGGTAGAAAGAGAATTTACGACTTTTACATTTGAAAAATAAATGAAATTAGTTTTTATAATCGGAATTGGGAGCTTTTTCGGTGGTGTTTTTCGTTACCTGTTATCTCTACTTATACAAACCAAAACAAAAACTAATTTTCCATTGGGTACATTGGCAGTAAACATTATCGGCTGCTTCTTCATTGATAAAATAACTTGATATGCGTAAGCCGGATTGGTTAAAAATTTCCCTCGGTAACAACGCTACTTTCGCAACCACAGGGAAAATCATACAAGGAAACAAATTACATACCATCTGCCAAAGTGGTAAATGCCCCAATTTGGGAGAATGTTGGAACAAAGGAACCGCAACATTTATGATTGCAGGCGACATTTGTACACGTTCATGTAAATTCTGTAACACCCAAACCGGAAAACCACTTCCGCTCGACCGGCAAGAACCTGCACGTATAGCCGAATCTGTTAAAGAAATGACATTGAAACATGTAATAATCACCTCTGTCGATAGAGATGATTTGCCGGATTATGGTGCCGGACATTGGGCAGAAACCATTCGGACAATCAAATCCGTAAATCCTTCCGTAACAATGGAAGTATTAATCCCCGACTTTAGAGGCAACAAAAAACTGTTAGATTTGATTATCCGTGAACAACCCGAAATAATTTCCCACAATATGGAAACCGTCAAACGATTGACTCCAACTGTCCGAAGTGTAGCCAATTATGATACGAGTTTATCCGTTTTGGCACATATCGCTTCATCCGGAATAGCAACCAAATCCGGAATAATGTTAGGCTTGGGAGAAAAAAAACATGAAATCTTAGAACTTTTTGACGACTTATTGTGTTATAATTGTAAGCTGTTGTCAATAGGGCAATATTTGCAACCTTCTCGCAAGAATATTCCCGTATCTGAATATATACATCCGGACATATTCAATGAGTACAGGATAATTGCAGAAGAAAAAGGATTTAAAAACGTAAGAAGCGCTCCACTGGTGCGTTCTTCTTATCATTCAATAGATTTTTTACAAAGGTAATGAACAAAAAGAAAATTTCTCGATTAAAGATTCTGTATAACCTAATATTAATAACCTTTGTTATTATTGCTTTGGTAACTTCATTTTCTCATTTGGAAATTGCAGTTGCGCTGATGTTTGCTGTCTCTTTCTACTATATATACTTCTTCTTTAATCTGTCGAATATCAGTCTTAAAAATACCTATTTCCCAATCGTATTGGCCGTTACTATAATTGCTTTTTTAATATTGTCGGGACTTCGACCTCTTATCGGAGAATATATAAAATATGGCGTATTGTTTTTCCAAGTAATCATAGTTGCTTTTCTTTGGATTATCCGTTTTTTTGAAAAAAGAATCAGAAACAGACTTATTCGAGAAAACAAAAAGAAAAGGGCGAATTTGTCTATTCGTCTGAATGAATATTTCCTAATAGCCAAATTATGTCAATATATTTTTACAATCCATCTTGTAATTGTTTTCTTCTATAAATTCTACTTTGTTCAATACCAAACTCCCGGACTGACACACTTTTTATTCTCACAATTGAATATGTCTTTAGTATTTATAGTCACAATCTATGGATATATTCGAGTGGTTATACTTCGGACAGAAAAATGGTTGCCGATAGTTAGTGAAAATGGAAATGTAATCGGAAAAATTGCGCATAGTGTGAGTTTCTCTTCCGACAAACGATTTTTGCATCCTTTTGTAAGAATTGCTCTAATTCACAACAATTTATTGTACTTGAGTAAACGTGCTTCAAATAACATAATTGAACCCGATAAGCTTGATTTTCCTCTCGAAAGTTTTGTCAGATACGGGCATACTTTAGATGAAACTGTAAATCATATTTTACAAGAAAAAGTAGGACTTAATAACTTACATGGAAAGCTTGTTTTCAAACATATTTGTAAACAGCCATCAATGCACGGGTTAGTCCACTTATATACGGTTCAAATACCATCATCTCAACAAATCGAAACTGCAAATTTCAGAGAAGGAAAATGGTGGACAGAAAAACATATCGAAGAAAACTTGAATAAAGGAGTCTTTGCCGAATGTTTCGAAATGGAATATAACGTATTGAAAAATACCATTTTATTAGCCAACCGAATAATAACAAATCAATCTCCAAAAGAAAAGAAAGAAAAAGACGAATAAATTTCTTTTACAGGGAAAACTTCTATATGTTTGCAAAATTAAATCCTAATATCAATCAATATGAAAACAGAACAGATTTTATCAGCTCTTGAAGCTCGGCATCCGGGCGAACTCGAATTCCTACAAGCAGTTAAAGAAGTACTCATCTCTATTGAAGATGTCTATAATCAACATCCCGAATTTGAAAAGGCAAGTATTATTGAGCGTTTGGTTGAGCCCGACCGTGTATTTACTTTTAAAGTTCCTTGGGTAGACGACAAAGGAAAAGTGCAAGTGAATATCGGTTACCGCGTACAATTCAACAATGCCATCGGTCCATACAAAGGAGGAATCAGATTCCATGCCTCGGTAAATCTTTCGGGATTGAAATTTTTGGGATTTGAACAAACTTTTAAAAATGCACTAACTACCTTGCCTATGGGTGGTGGAAAAGGAGGTTCAGATTTTAGTCCCAAAGGAAAATCTGATGCCGAGATCATGCGTTTCTCTCAATCTTTCATGTTGGAATTGTGGAGACATCTCGGCCCCGATACCGATGTCCCGGCAGGCGATATAGGAGTAGGCGCTCGCGAAGTCGGTTATATGTATGGCATGTACAAAAAATTAGCACGTGAAAATACCGGAACATTCACAGGGAAAGGCTTAGACTTTGGCGGCTCGTTAATCCGTCCTGAAGCCACCGGATTCGGAGGATTGTATTTTGTACATCAAATGTTGAAAAATAAAGGCATCGACATCAAAGGAAAAACGGTTGCCATTTCCGGATTTGGCAATGTAGCTTGGGGAGCTGCTCTCAAAGCTGTTGAACTGGGAGCCAAAGTCGTTACTATCTCTGGCCCCGATGGATATGTTTACGATCCGAATGGAGTTTCAGGAGAAAAAATCGATTATATGCTCGAATTGCGTAATTCGGGAGAAGATATTGTGGCTCCTTATGCCGAAAAATATGGCGTTGAATTTTTCCCCGGAAAAAGACCTTGGCAGCAAAAAGTCGACATCGCTTTGCCTTGTGCGATCCAAAATGAATTAAATCTGGAAGATGCAAAAAATCTCGTAAACAATAAGGTAACTGTTGTTGCAGAAATTTCAAATATGGGCTGTACTGCCGAAGCTGTCGATTTCTTCATTGAAAACGAAGTAATGTTCGGTCCGGGTAAAGCGGTTAACGCCGGTGGTGTTGCTACTTCTGGTTTGGAAATGACACAAAACGCTATGCACATTTCTTGGACTTCCGAAGAGGTTGATGCTAAATTACACCAAATCATGAATAACATCCATGATGCATGTGTTACTTATGGCAAACAAGCCAACGGATATGTTAATTATGTGAAAGGTGCCAATGTTGCCGGCTTTATGAAAGTGGCGAAAGCCATGATGGCGCAAGGGGTTATTTAATCACATTATCTTTTTCGGGACATTTATTAAAGAGTCAATCCAAACCAGTTCAAAAATGAATTGGTTGAGATTGACTTCTTTTATCCTTAGTGAATACACTTATTCTGCCACTGGACGGATAGATCTCGCGACCTTCTTGAATTCATCGCTGTCCTTGTTCACATAATCGAGCGCGGTGCCCATATAATTGAAAGAGAAGTAAAAACCGTACGCGCTGATTCTATCATATTCATATTCCGTACTACTCCAATAAGCACCGTGGTAGTTGTAGTTGCGATTTATTCTATAGGTAGAGTCGAACCACGTATTTCCGGAGCGATAACCAGCCGCAGGGAAGAAGATGGAGTTTTTAGTAGTAATATCGGTAAATTTTATACCTGTTACACCTTCTAGGATAGCAGCTTCGGCTGTTACTTTTTCGATTTCAAACAAAGTTTTTATTTCTTCATGAGTCGGAACGCGATAACCAGCCGGGCAAGGGTCATTAACGGTTTCCCATGTTACGCCTTCGGGTGTACTATCATCCCAACCAACTATATCGTCACGAGTAGCAGGCCATCCTTTTTTACGGTTCCATTGGTAAAGCATTCCAAAATCTTCAGGTTTATTAGTGAAAGTACCGGTAGTATTCAAGTTGTGAGTTGCCCATTTTATGCCATTGATTTCTACGTTTACTACTTTTACTATTGCATCTGTATCTGTATCTGTTTGGTCGACTTTAGTATCACGAACACTGCGAACGCAATAGCCACAGATACGCTCACAGAAGTCCACATCACAGCTGTAGCCAAGATCCCCAAGACCGTAGCCAAGATCTATACCATCAAAATTGGAGAACCCAAGATAGTACGCATCAACAATATCAGGATCGTCAAAGTCAAAAGTAGAACTGCTCCAGTAGTTACCACTCATACCTGCATAAATGAACGTACCGACATTATGGTATCGCCATCCTGCGGCAGGTAGAAAAATGGAGTTGCCGGTAGCTTTGTCGGTAAAGCGACTTCCGGTTACGCCTTTTTGAGTTACCCATTCATTTGTTACGTTTTCGGTGTCTAACAATGAACTAATTTCATCAAAAGTCGGTACATGCCAACCTGCAGGACTGGGGTCGTTGTCTTTTTCCCAAGTGGAGCCTCCTGGCGCAATTGTATTCCAACCCGTTATATCTCCGCTAACCGGCCACGCTTTTTTGAGATTCCATTGGTAAAACAGTCCGAAATCTTCGGGTTTAGCAGCGAAAGTACCGGGAGTATTAACATTACAAGTTGCCCATTCTACACCATTGATTACTACACCTGTTACATTATTTGGATTGTTTGGGTTGTATGGGTTTTCGTAGGGATAACTTTCGTCACAAGATGTGAATGTGATGGCTACAAAACCTAAGGTAATGAATAACCAAATTCTGAATAAATACGTTTTTGACATAAACAATAAAATTAAAAAATGAATACATTATTATTCCGACCTCCTTTATCCTTAGATACATACACAATAATTTAAGATAACTCGGGAAACCCGAAACATAAGGAGCCTTTTTTCACAAAAGACCTGCTTGTCTTGTTTTCACAAACTGGACACACATCATATAAGATAAAGGATTGCCGGAAACGGTAGCAAAAGTAAAAGATAGGGAGAAAAACAATGGAACAAAACTGCCAAAAAAAAGAACATTTTGACGTTGTGTTGAAAATTAGCAAGTTATAGCGGTAAATTATTATTCTTTTTAATCGAACTCCTATAATCTTTTGGAGCCATGTTGTACTCTTCGTTAAATTGCCTTCTGAAAGTTTGCACAGTTCCAAATCCTGCCAACTCGGAAATTTCTTCTATCGACAAGTCGGAATGTTCGAGCAAGTGTATGGCATCTTTCATGCGAAGGAAGTTGACGTAATCTTTGAATCGCATTTTGAAGCATGAATTAAAGGCTTTGGAAAATATATCTTTGTTTGTGCCTAACGTTTTAATCACAGTCTCTTGAGTAATGTTAGAGTTACGGTAAATTTTATCTTTGAACAAAAAGTCGCGGATAGTGATACACAATTTATCTATGCGGCTTTCGATACATAGGTCGCTGTCGGCTACTGAGGTTGTTTCGTTAAGAGAATGAGGTAAAAATGAGGTTTTTGTAAGCATTTCATTGATTTGCTCTTCATGTTGGGTAGTCAATTCTTTGATTTGTTGCGCTAATGTGCGATTCTTTTTGCTAATTTTTCGATTAAGATATATCCATATTCCAAGAGCGATTGCCAACAGGATGCAGCCACTGATGGCAAAAAGGAGATAGTTGAAATTGTGTTCTTTTTCGGCAATGTATTTATCAACCTCATATCGAGTGCGCACTTCGTCGAGTTGGAGGTTGTTTTGTGCCAAGCGGAGAGAGTCGTTGAGTTGAAATGCACTGTCAGAAACCGAATACGATTCTTTTGCACGTCCCATTTCACTTAATATGCGTGCCTTTTGATTTAATAAGCCAACCGTATAAGTTAATTGTCCGACATTAGTGTTGTATTCAATGCTTTTATTAAGCCAGTCGATGGCACATTCATACTCCCCGCGTTTCTCACAAATAGTAGCTTTGAGATCCCATATAAAACCTTCTTCTATGTGAGATGTTGTTAATAATTTCATGGAATCACAATATAACTCGGCTTCGTCATATTTTTCTTTTTTGATGCAAATGGCGGCACAAGCCTTATAGTAATATGTTAAATAAGGGTAAGGAATATTGAAAGTTTTTTCAAAATCAATCGCGTATTTTTTCCAATCAGACATTAAGGAAGTACAATTGTTGATTTTCTTTTGAGCGAGCAAAGATTCTATCAATCCGTCGTATCCGTTCGATATTAAGTAATAATTAACCACTTCGTTGGGGTTTTCTTTAATCAATTTTGAAGCATTGGTTATGGTTTCTCGAAAGTATTTCTCGGCTTCATCAAAACGTTTTTCTTCATAATATAACGATGCTATTTTTACGGAGGCTTCAGCTATTCCATATAAACAATTTTCTTGTTTCGCTTCCTCATACATTTTTTTGATTCCTTCTATCCCATTCAAATTGGATGTTGACAATAAAAATGAATAGACATAATAGTAATTTCTCTGAAAACCATTTTTTTTACAGAAAAGTAGATATTCGTTTGCTTTTCGCTCAAATTCATCTATTCTTGAGAAATTATACAAATTACGAAGTTCTGCTTCGTATGCATCACATTCGTATTTTTTATTTTGTTGTTTGCGTGCTTCGCGGATAAAGTCGCTTGTGTATTGTAGCATTAAATCGACTTCTTCGTCTGAGAAATCCATGCTTTCTTCTAATTTATTTCCTATATTGCGGTACAGTTTTAATTTTTCCTCGCCTTGTGTTGATGCAATTGCTTTTAGGAGTGAATCTTTTTTATGTCGGAAATCGCTGTTTTGACCGTAAATGGTTGTCAAATAGACAAAGCAAACGAACAGAAAACTTAAATATCTAAGCAGGCAGTTATATTTATGTGTCATTGTGTCGATAAGTTAGTTTATCAACTGCTAAGGTAAGATTTTTTTTAGATTTATCCTAATGTATGTTTAATAATATAATATGCAAAATTGCTTTTTAAAACAATTATTCCTATCTTGCGCGGCACTTTTATAAATTATTAATTTTAAATATAAATATCAATGAAAGTTTATCAAACAGATGAAATTAGGAACATCGCTATTATCGGTAGTTCCGGCTCAGGGAAAACCACTCTCGCGGAAGCAATGCTTTTCGAGGGTGGGATCATAAAACGCAGAGGAAGTGTAGATAACGGAAACACAGTTAGCGACTATTTTCCGGTAGAAAAAGAGTATGGTTATTCGGTGTTTTCAACCATTTTCAGCGTAGAGTGGAAAGGACGCAAGCTCAATTTTATTGACTGTCCGGGTTCGGACGACTTTGTCGGCGGCGCTGTTTCGGCAATGAATGTTACCGATACTTCCCTTATGCTTATCAATGGACAGTATGGAATTGAAGTAGGTACTATCAATATGTTCCGGTATGCCGAACAATTCAACAAGCCGGTAATCTTTATGATTAACCAACTTGAACATGACAAGTGTGACTACGATAATGTTGTAACTCAATTAAAAGAAACTTTTGGTACGAAAGTAGTGCCTATCCAATATCCTGTTGCTACCGGAGCAGCTTTCAATGCTGTTATTGATGTATTGGCAATGAAAATGTACAAGTGGAAATCTGAAGGTGGAACTGCCGAAGTACTTGACATCCCGGCAGGAGAACAGGCTAAAGCGGAAGAATACCAACAAGCATTGATAGAAGCTGCTGCAGAAAGCGATGAGGCTTTGATGGAAAAATTCTTCAACGATGGCTCTCTTACCGAAGAAGAAATGCGTGAAGGTATTAGTAAAGGCTTAGTTGAGAGAGGCATATTCCCGGTATTGTGCGTAAGCGCAGGACACAACATGGGTGTAGACCGTGCATTAGGAGTTCTTGGAGATATTGTTCCTTGCATTTGCAAAATGGAACCTTACAAAAATACCGAAGGAAAAGAAATCAAACCGGATTCAAGTGCACCGACAAGCATGTTTATATTCAAAACAACCGTAGAACCTCATATCGGTCGCGTTTCTTATTTCAAAGTAATGTCGGGAACCGTTAAATCGGGAGATGATATGTTGAATGAAGACAGAGGTTCGAAAGAACGTATTTCTCAATTATTTGTGGTTGCCGGACAAAACCGTATGGAAGTCGAAGAACTGAAAGCCGGAGATATAGGTGCAACTGTTAAATTGAAAGATGTGAACACAGGTCACACTTTGAATGGAAAAAGCGTGGATAATAAATTTGATTTTATCAAATACCCGAATCCGAAATACCGCAGAGCTATTAAAGCCGCCAACGAGGCTGACGCTGAAAAATTGAGTGAAATCCTTACCCGTATGCGTGCCGAAGACCCAACATGGCTCGTAGAACAATCGAAAGAGTTGAAACAAATGATTGTTTCGGGACAAGGAGAATTCCACCTCAAAACGTTGAAATGGAGAATTGAAAATAACGATAAACTGCTTATCGAATTCCTCGAACCGAAGATTCCTTACCGGGAAACCATCACAAAAGCTGCTCGTGCAGATTATCGCCACAAAAAACAATCAGGTGGTGCCGGACAATTCGGTGAAGTTCACTTAATCGTTGAGCCTTACCAAGAAGGTATGCCGATGCCAGAAATATACAGATTCAACGGACAAGAATTCAAAATACAAGCACGTGATGTACAAGAAATTAACCTCGATTGGGGCGGAAAACTTGTATTCGTGAACAGTATCGTAGGAGGTTCTATCGATGCCCGTTTCTTACCTGCCATATTGAAAGGTATCATGGGACGTATAGAGCAAGGTCCTTTGACCGGTTCTTATGCTCGCGACGTGCGTGTAATCGTCTACGACGGTAAAATGCACCCGGTAGACTCAAACGAAATCTCATTCATGTTGGCCGGACGTAACGCATTCAGCGAAGCATTCAAAAATGCAGGTCCTAAAGTATTGGAGCCGATTTACGATGTTGAAGTATCACTTCCTGCCGATTATATGGGAGACGTGATGGGTGACTTGCAAGGTCGTCGCGCCATGATTATGGGTATGTCGTCTGAAAAAGGTTACGAAAAACTGATGGCTAAGGTTCCTTTGAAAGAAATGAGTAACTACTCGACTTCTTTGAGTTCTCTTACCGGAGGTCGTGCCTCTTTCAATATGAAATTCGCAGCTTACGAACTCGTTCCGACAGATGTTCAAGACAAACTGTTGAAAGAATACGAGGCTCAAAAAGAGGCTGAGAAAGACTAAGTTCCGAACGTAGTGAGGAATCTCAAGATGCGTCAGTGAGTTCTCTCGAAAAGAGAGAACTCACATAATTGTAACATTCTTGAAAATGTTAGTTACAAAAACGAAAAAAATTACTCAAAGGTTATTTGTTTTTTCAGTATAGTCTATGTACATTTGTAGCGATAATTTAAAACTTAATTTTTATTAATTATTAAAATTTTTTTTAGTCATGAAAAAAACTGTACTTATTTTAGCAGCTCTTGTTATGAGCTTTGGTGCTTTTGCACAAATTCTTTTGGAACCTTCGGATGAAGTTGAAGGTGTGTATGTTTATGATGAAAACTACCTCCCAGGTTGGTTCGGAGCAAACATTATGTTGGGTGCCGACTTCAGCGTGTGGCCATTTTCACAAAATGATGATGATGTTACAGCTTTTACTCCGGTGAAAGATGGAGAATACACATTGAGATTCACATTTTTGGCAACCGGTGCAGGTAATCAAATGCGCGTTCGTTGGATTTCAAGCAACGGCTATGGATCGAACTGGGGCGAACCTTTCGTAGCCGGTATGTTTGGTGAAGGTGTAAATGGTGCAGGTACTCCCGGTGATCCCACCGATGGCACCGGTGGCAATGGTCACGGTAGATTCTCAATTGATGTATCCGAAGCTGGTAATATCCCTGCTGCAGGTGTTTCCGCTAATTTCTTCAACACAGGTTATAAGTTGGACGGAGTATATACTCATGTTGTTAACTTTAAAATGGAAGACAATGCACCCGGTGATAATATAGGTAGCCTTGGTATCCGCGGTGGTGGCGGTTGGAATGCTTTCTACATGCTGCAAATTATTGTTGAAGACAGCGAAGGCAATCAACTTGTAAACTGGAAAGCACCAGATGATCTTTGGCCGCCATCAAGTGATAAAGCTATCAAAGTTGGTGATGCTACTCCTACCGGTGTTTATTTCGACATTTTAGGTAGAAAACTTTCTGCTGCTCCTGAAAAAGGTGCTTACATCATGATGATGAGTGATGGCAAAGCAGTAAAAGCAATGAAATAAACTTTTTTCGTAGTTTTAAAAAGAGGCTGCCTAACTTTTTAGACAGCCTCTTTTTAATCTGTTGCGACGTCATTTCGAACGTAGTGAGAAACCTAACCTCAATTGACTGCAAGCTTATATCCTACACCTTTAACTGTTACAATTTGTATTGAAGAATCTTGTTTCAGATATTTGCGCAATGTAGTAATATAAGTATCTAAGCTGCGGGAATAAATAATCCCGTTATCTCCCCAATTGTCAATCAATAAAGAATTCCTTTCTACCATACTGCCTTGCCGGGAACATAATGCCAATAAAATTGCATTTTCTTTCTTGTTAAGTTGAATGATTTCATCGCAGTATTGTAATTCGTTTTTATCAGGGTCAAAAACGTATTTGCCGATTTGGAATATTTTGTTTTGTATAGGAGTACTGTTTTCATTTTGAGCGATTGTGAAAGAGGAAGATTTTTTTTGTTTTCCCGTATGGTTGACGGAATATAATATAACTCCGAAACATAACATAACAGCAATTAATATACAGAAAGTACTGAAAACCGTACCGCTTATTTGCCGAAACACGATTGCCGGAGAAAAATGTAAGGTTACCCGAAACGCTTCAGTTTTCGAAATGTCGGAAAAAAATACATAAGTCGCTTTACTTGTTATTTGCAAGTCTGAATGTTCAAATACTTCACCGCTCGTTTTGTTAAACCGCTCAATAACAAAGGTGACCGGCATGTTTTTATCATGAAGTGCTCCGGCAAACAAATCGGCCAAACAATGAATATTCAAGGGTACAATATCCTCCCGCAATTTAGAAAAGGCTTGATTGATGAATGTTTCTAAAGAGATCCCTGAAAGATTATCATAAATAATTGTATCTGATGTACATTTACGGATGATCAATATTTCTTCAGTACCGCAACTTTCGATAGTTACAGCGCCCGGATCCACAATATCGTGTATGGGAATACGATAAGTTTGTTCTTTTTCACGAGCATCTTTAAATGCTCTTTCTATATCGGCAGTAAATTGTTTGTATGCCAATTGATAACTGCTATACAGCCAGATAGACTGCATAATTAACAGTAAAAACATTCCGGTCAAAGGAAGGTGAAAGAATATGATGGATTTTTTTTGTAAAAACATACTACAAATATAATATCTTTATCTTTTATTGCCGAAAATTAAACGTCAAATTATTATCTCTGTTTTTTTTAACATTGTTTTGACTATCCAATATAAAATTTGAGATTTATTCTACCAACATTTGTAGAAAGAATCTTGCAGGATAAAGATTTTGATAAGAACTTTGCATCGAAATATAAACTTAAAAAAAATGTCTTATGAAAAGGATTTTATTTTTAGCTGTAGCTCTTATGGTATTGGCAGTTGCTCAAGCGCAACAAAAAGATTCAACAATTGTATTTAACAAAACAACACATGATTTTGGAGAAATAGTTCAGGGAACTCCCCAAACTTATTCATTCGAATTCAAAAACACGGGGAAAGAAGTGTTGGTAATTGAAAGTGTACGCGCGTCCTGTGGTTGTACGTCTTCAGGTTGGACTAAGGAACCTATAAAGCCGGGGAAAAAAGGCTATGTAAGTGCAACCTACAATGCTGCATCAAGAGGGATGTTCGACAAATCATTGACGGTAACATCTAATGGTACGCCCAATGTTATTGTCTTACGCGTCAAAGGCAATGTGATTACACCGGCAAGTCCGGAAGAAAATAAATAAATACGAAAGTTTATATACCTTTGTAGCGTATTTATATTTTTGTTCAAATAATGGCGCTAATTAGATCAGTCAGAGGATTTACTCCTCAAATAGGGAAAAATGTTTTTTTAGCTGAAAATGCTGCAATTATCGGTGATGTAATCATTGGCGATGATTGCAGCATTTGGTATGGTGTGGTGTTGAGGGGAGATGTTAACTCCATTAGAATCGGCGATCGTGTGAATATTCAAGACGGAAGCGTTGTACATACATTATACGAAAAATCGGTAGCGATTATCGGAGATGATGTTTCTATCGGTCATAATGTAACCATACATGGCGCTAAAATCGAAAATGGCGCATTGATTGGAATAGGCTCTGTGGTGTTAGATCATGCTGTAATAGGTGAAGGAGCTATCATTGCTGCCGGCTCTGTCGTATTGAGTGGCACACAAGTAGAGGCAGGTTCTATTTATGCCGGAGTGCCCGCCAAATTCGTTAAAAAAGTCGATCCTGAACAATCGAAAGAAATCAATCAAAAGATTGCGAAGAATTATCTGATGTATTCGGAGTGGTATCGATAATCATTCCGCTACCAATACATAAATTACATTTCGTATCATAAATTACAGCGAATTGTCCCGATGCAATTCCCTGAATCTTATCTTCGGAATCGATTCTATACAAGTCGCCTATCTTTTTGATTGTTCCGAATGTAAAGTCGGGTGTATGGCGAATTTTGAAAGCAATTTGTTTTTCTCCGTCAAATTCACTCCAAATATCTTCGGTAATAAATTGAAATCCCTGCAAATTAACGACCTTGCCGTATTGTGTTTCGGGGTCATATCCGTTTGAAACATACACGATATTGCGATGGATGTCTTTTTTAATCACGAACCAAGGCCCTCCACTCAACCCCAAGCCCTTGCGTTGTCCGATGGTGTGAAACCAATATCCCTTGTGTTTGCCCACCACTTTGCCGGTTTCAAATTCGACAATCTTTCCGGGACGTTCACCTAAATATCTTTTGATGAAATCGTTGTAGTTGATTTTTCCAAGGAAACAAATGCCCTGACTGTCTTTGCGTTGTGCGCTGGGTAAGCCTTCACGGGCAGCGATTTCCCGGACTTCGCTCTTTTGCAAATGTCCGATGGGAAACATCAGTTTAGAAACTTGCAGGTAATTGACTTGTCCCAAAAAATAAGTTTGGTCTTTTACTTTATCGGCAGCAGTCGAAAGCCATGTTTTCTCGTTTATATCAGTCGTATTCGCATAATGTCCGGTTGCAATTTTATCAAAGGCGTGTCCCCATTTTTGCTCAAAGCAACCAAATTTAATCAGTTTGTTACACATCATATCGGGATTGGGAGTCAAGCCACGTTTAACAGCATCAATCGTATAATTCACTACATTTTCCCAATATTCTTCGTGCAACGACACGACTTCCATACGGCAACCATATTTTTTGGCAATGTAAGTTGTAATCTCAATATCTTCTTCCGAAGGGCAATCAATATATCCGTGTTCATCCTCCATCCCTATTTTGATATAGAAAATAGTCGGATCGTACCCCGCTTCTTTAAGCTGGTGAACAACGACAGAACTGTCGACTCCTCCTGAAACTAAGGCTGCAATGTTCATTTTATGGATAAAATACAATTCGACTACAAAGGTAAGTGAAATATTTGATTACCTTTGAGTGCTGTTAATTATTATGTTTATGAAAATTAAAAGATCAATAGGACTTCCTGCCGCCTTGTTATTATACTTAATCGCTATTGCCATTTATGCATTTCCCGAACGAATGCCCCAAGTAACCTATACGCAATGGATTACTACCATTGTCGTTACGTTAGTTTGTATTGTTGTTTTATATTTTGTCCTGAAGAAAAGGGAAAAATTCAGGGAAAATAATCGCGGGAAGAAAATGTGATTCTGCTTTACGGCTTTTGGCTTTTACTTTTTCGGCAAAATCGTGTTCTTTCCGTAATTTTTTCAAAGCCATTTCGGAAGCGACTTGATGAGCCGCTTTTTTTGAGTTGCCAATTCCAACACCGGCTAATAATCCGTTCAATTTTACCTGTGTTTGGAATATTGGGTAATAATCTGCGTCTTTGAAACTTTCGATTAACTCAAACTCTAACTCCACTCTGTATTTTTGGCTCCATTCGAGTAGTTTGGATTTGAAATTAATCTCTTTCTTCGCTAATTTTTCAATATTAAGATAACGCTCTATGATTTGGGTTTCGATAAATTTATAGGTTGTTTTGTAGCCTTTATCCAAGTATATCGCACCTATTAATGCCTCAAAAGCATTTCCCAAGATATGACTTTTTTGTGTATTGATTCGAGTTGAAGATATGATAAGTTTATGAAGACCAAGCTCAGTGGCGATATAATCCAAAGATTCGCGTTGTACGATTTTCGAGCGAGTAGTGGTTAAAAATCCTTCGCTTTTGTGCTTGAATTTTTTAAAAACAATATCAGCTACGACTGCATCCAAGATCGCATCACCTAAAAACTCCAATCGTTCGTTATTGATACACTTTCCGGATTCGGTTTCTCGGCATGATTTGTGTCGCAGTGCCTCTTCGTAGAACCGGATATCTCCGGGGAAAAAGCCTAAGATTTTGTAGAAAACAAAATAAGACCCTTTCTTCTTGTTTCGAAAGAGCCTTATTTTATTAAGTGTTATTTTGAACATTAAATCGTAAATCAATAAAATTTACTTTGTAAATTTTTTGACAATTACACAAGCATTATGCCCACCAAATCCAAATGTATTGGAAAGAGCAGCATCTACTTTACGCTTTTGCGCTTTGTTGAAAGTAAAATTGAGTTTGTTATCAATTTCTGGATCGTCGTCTCCTTCTTCGTGATTAATTGTAGGAGGAACAACATTGTTTTGAACAGCCAAAATACAAGCCATTCCTTCAACTGCTCCTGCTGCACCCAACATGTGTCCGGTCATGGATTTAGTTGAACTGATATTGAGATCGTAGGCATGTTCTCCAAATACTTCCTTGATAGCCTTACATTCGGATGGGTCGCCTACCGGAGTAGAAGTTCCATGCACGTTGATATAGTCGATTTCTTCGGGTTTCATTCCGGCATCTTCCAATGCGTTGCGCATGACCAACATAGCACCTAATCCTTCTGGATGAGAGGCTGTGAGGTGATAAGCATCGGCCGACATTCCGCCTCCGACTACTTCGGCATAGATTTTAGCTCCACGAGCTAAAGCATGTTCCATTTCTTCGAGAACAATACAAACACCTCCTTCTCCCATTACAAAGCCATCGCGACTTTTGCTGAATGGGCGAGAAGCTGTTTCCGGAGAATCGTTTCTTGTAGACAAAGCAGTCAAAGCATTGAATCCGCCTATTCCGGCAGGAGTAATTGCCGCTTCGGCTCCTCCGGTTATAACAGCGTTGGCTTTTCCCAAGCGGATCAAGTCGAAACCTGTAATAATTCCGTTAGTAGATGAAGCGCAAGCCGAAACCGTACCAAAATTGGGACCCCTGAAACCGTACATCATCGAAATATGACCGGCAGCGATATCGCTGATCATTTTCGGGATAAAAAACGGATTGATTTTAGGTCCTATTTCTTCGTGCAGGTAATAATTACCCACTTCTTGTTCAAATGTACCGATACCACCAATTCCGGAAGAAAATATTACACCAATTCTGTCTTTGTCTTCTTTTTCCATGTCAAAATTGGCATCTTCGATAGCTTCTTTTGCCGAAGCTACTGCGAATAGCGAGTATCTATCGAATTTTTTCAATTCTTTGCGGTCGAAATAGGTAGAAGGATCAAATCCTTTCACTTCACACGCGAATTGTGTTTTAAATTTCGATGCATCAAATAAAGTAATGGGTCCGGCCCCACTTTTTCCTTCGAGCATGGCATTCCATGTGGATTCCACGTCATTTCCCAGAGGAGTAATGGCTCCCAGACCCGTTACAACTACTCTTTTTAATTCCATAAAGGTAAAATAAGAGATTTACTTACTTAGCGTTAGCTTCGATATAAGCGATTGCGTTACCTACAGTTCCGATTTTTTCGGCTTGATCATCTGGAATAGAAATTCCGAATTCTTTTTCGAATTCCATAATCAATTCAACTGTGTCTAAAGAATCAGCTCCCAAGTCATTAGTAAAGCTTGCTTCGTTAGTTACTTCAGATTCTTCTACGCTAAGTTTATCAACGATGATAGCTTTTACTCTTGATGCAATGTCAGACATAACTTTTAATTTTTAGTTAGTAAAATAAAGAATAAGTTTCTATTTTTGCACTGCAAAGGAAAGCATTATTATTGAAATAAGAAAAGATTTTAAGAAAAAATTGCACATAAAGATGAAAATTGTGCATTAAAAATGTAAAAAAATGAAGAAAAGTGTTGCTATTTTGGCTTCAGGTTCAGGCTCAAACGCAGAAAATATCATCAGGTATTTTCGCTCTAAAAACAATAAAGATGTTTGTTTTCCGGTGATTATAAGTAATAAGGAAGATGCCTATGTGCATGAACGTGCTAAAAACTTGGGAGTTTCTTCTTATACATTCAAGAAATCCGATTTTGAAAGCGGAAAAGTATTGGAGTTCTTAAAAGAACAGTCAATCGATTTCATCATTTTAGCCGGATTCCTTCTGAAAGTCCCGGAAAATTTATTGCAAGCATATCCCAACAAAATTATCAATATCCATCCGGCGCTTTTACCCAAATTCGGAGGAAAAGGCATGTATGGTTCTCATGTGCACGAGGCTGTAGTCGTTGCCAAAGAAAAGGAATCGGGGATAACCATTCACTACGTCAATGAGAACTACGACGAAGGGCAAATCATATTTCAAGCCCAATGCGAAGTTTTACCGACCGATACGCCTGATGATGTGGCAGAAAAAGTACATGCGCTGGAATATGAGTTTTTCCCTAAAGTGATAGAACAAAAACTTTAAAAACAGAATTATATCTGCATAACCGACATTGCGAGACGTAAAAATCTCGTTGAGCCGAAAGATGTCGTTAAAAATTAGTTGCGTATTCGTACTACCATTGAGTTTTTGGGACTTTGGGAAAAAATAAACAATCCTGAATTCAAAGGGGTCGAATTCGACCCCCTTTTGCTTGAAGCAGGAAGTAATGCTTTTACTATGAGCCCGACGTGGTGGGTAGAACTCACAAATCACGCAAATGTGCTCGCTGGTAAATAATATAGACTTAAAGAAATTACAATGAGAATGTGTTTTGTGAAGAAAAAAATAATACATTTGCACTTTACATAAATAATCAATGACATTATGATATAAAAACAAATTCAGTGCTAATAAGCACTATATAAGACATATATAAAATAGCGTTTTGCTATATTCTTGCTTTATGAAACTTCGACACTTTCAAAAGGTTATTTCGAGAATAAGTATAAATGCCGTAGCAATGCGGATTTACTTATTTGAAATAACAGGTAGTCGAAGACCTCATAAAGCGGATATTTAAGTCCGCTTTTTTTTGTCTATTAATTTTATAAAGAGTCATTACTATGAATATATTAAAGAAATTTTTAGTAGCAGTTTACACAACAAGCTTTATCTTAGTAACATTTGTCAGCAATGCGCAAGCGCAAGCATCAATTCCACCGGAACTCACTGATGGTGTTCAAATAGAAACACAAAGTTCATTATATAATGCCGCATATCTCGAAATATCCGATATGCTCGACGGTAAGCAATCTTTGAGCATCAAACGTGCTGTTTTTCTTGCCGAATGGGCTTATCTCGATGGAAAACTGAATTATGAAAAATATTGTAATACGATAGATTCTGCCGCTAACTTCGTCAAAAGATTTATAAGGGCAAATCAAATGGAAAAATACAAGACTGCTAAAAATTTGGCACTTATTGAATATTTTTTCCGCCCTTATTCCGGCAATGGTTATAAACCATTTACATACAATTTTAACGATACTGAAGCAACAGAGGATTTTACCAAGCAATTTGTAACCGGTGTTATGCAGACACACAGCGGGCAATGTCGCTCTCTGCCCATGTATTACAGAGTGCTTGCCGAGGCTATTGATGCGGAAGCATACATTACATACGCACCTCAGCATGTATTTATCCGCTATCGTGATGAAGATAATTTTTTCCCTGAAGATTGGGTAAACGTAGAACTTACAACACATCAACTGACCCCTGAATTTTGGATTAAAGAAAACTTTGAAATAACCGAAAAGGCGATTGAAAATAAGATTTATCTTCATCCTTTGACTGCAAAGGAAACAGTTGCCTCTCAACTTGCTGACCTTGCATTCGGATATTGGAATAAATATCGGGTTTATGACGATTTTACATGGTTATGTGTCAATAAATCATTAGAATATTATCCTCAACATCCTAAAGCACTTATAATTAAAGGAAAATCTCTCGAAGTAGTCTATATGAAATATTTAGCGTATAATGAATATGTGATAGATGAATATACTTTATTTCTTGAAAGTAAATTGAAAGAGATTTCTACCGAATTGGAACGGTTGGGTTGGGAACAAATGAGTGAAGAGTTAAGCAATAAACTTGATAAAGTTGGAGAAGAGGCAAAGAGAAAACAAACAATAAAATTACAAACAGAATAAAAAACATTTAAAATTTTGAAGTTATGAAAACAAAACAATTTTTTGTTACTATTGCAATCATTTGCATTGCATTTTTATTTTCAGTAAATTTGGCACATGGATATTATCCTATTTCACCGTATGCTTATTGTGCGAATAATCCCATTAATGCGATTGATCCCGATGGAAGAGATATTGTTGTCATTAATAATCCCAATGGAGCACAAAGTGCAGGAAAAAATCATGGACACACGGCAATTTTAGTTGGGAATGATAAAACAGGATGGACGTATATCTCAAAAGATGGAAGGCAAAAAGATCAGTGGTATTCTAATGAGTTAACGGGTGGTCCATCTTTATCTTCAGATAAGAAATTTAAAACAATAAATGAATTTTTCAATGATGGATTATCTGGAGGATACACTCAAAATGTTCGATTTTCAACAGATGCTATACAAGATGATGCTGCAAAATCTAAATCACTTGAATCCGCAAAAAGTTGGTACAATGCTATATTCAATAATTGTGCCGATGTTGTCTCTGAAGGATTAAAAGCGGTGGGTTTAGACCCCGGGTATATTTATGTAGATAGCGATGATGGTATTAAGGGATCTCTTCCCTCAACTCCCAATAGCAGGTTTAATCAGATTGAGAATAACAATAAAGAAAAAATCATTCCGACATTGCCGGAAAATCCAAATGAAGAAAAAAAATGAAAAAATATTTAAATACAATCACAGTTTTTATTCTTTTAATGAGTGCATGTAACATTGATTACAAAGGACAAATGGGTGTTTCAAAGGATATTCAAGAATCAAAAGAAAGAAATGTATTTATTAAAGAGTATCAAATAAAAAACATTCATTCCTTTAATGATTCTTTAACTTTTCCTATTGAAAAAGCATGGTTAGAAAGATGTTGGCGTTTTGCATTGGATGAATCGGGGAAGGAAATTTCAGTTGTTGATACATCTTGTTGTTGCTATCAAATTGCTTTTGAATTAACCAAAAGGAGTAAAAAAGATTTTTTTCAAACAGACTCGTATTTATCTGAATGGATTATAGAAAAAGATAGTCTACAAACTCCTGGCGGAATAATCCATCATGGCGTTAGTAGAATTTTTATTGATCATAAGGATTCTGTTGATAGAATTATTCCAATGACTATCTATAAACAGGAAAGTCCGGTTGATTTTAAAAATAACATAACATCACTATTTAAATTTGATTTGATAACAAAAAGTAAAATATAACTCCGCTCCCATACTCGCACCAACAAAATTCCATAGTCGAACATATTTCAACTGTTTACGCACACAGTTCGAAAATATTGTATTATATTTGTGTCGTGATAACCTCAAAGAAGACTTGAAGTATAGTAGGCCATTGTTATTTTAGCTATCTTTGCCGCACTAAGTAATTGATGAAGTTTTAACAAGATTAAATAAGTGGAGAGTTGAAAGTTAAAAATGAAAACAACGATTGAAGAACGTTGGGGAACGCATCCCAACGACGTGAAACATTACGACACAACACAATTGCGTAAAGAATTTTTAGTCGAAAAATTATTTGCTGCCGACGAAGTATTATTGACTTATACGCACAATGATCGCTTGATTATTGGAGGAATTCTTCCTGTAAACGAGGCTCTGAAATTAGAAACCGTCGATTTAATCCGTTCCGAATATTTCTGCGAACGTCGCGAGGTAGGCGTAGTTTGTATAGAAGGCAACGGTGTGGTTACGGTAGATGGCAAAGATTTTCCGATGACTTTCAAAGATGCACTTTATGTCGGTCGTGGTGCGAAAGAAGTTGTTTTCAAAAGTAATGATAAGGCGAATCCTGCCAAGTATTATATTGCGTCTTCTCCCGCTCACGTTGCTTATCCTTCGGCAAAAATCACTTCCGAAATGAGAAGAGTAAAAGATTTGGGTGCTGCGGAAACTTGTAACAAGCGTATCTTGAATCAGTTGATTTTGAGCGAAATATTGCCTTGTTGCCAATTACAAATGGGTATGACCGAAATTCAACCGGGAAGTGCTTGGAATACGATGCCTCCTCATACGCATTCTCGTCGTATGGAGGCTTATTTTTATTTCAAAGTACCTGCAGAACAGGCTGTTTGCCACTTTATGGGCGAACCACAAGAGACTCGCCATATTTTTATGGGCAACGAGCAAGCTGTGATTTCTCCTTCTTGGTCGATTCACTCCGCTGCCGGAACAAGTAATTATACTTTCATTTGGGCAATGTGTGGCGAGAATTTAGATTACAATGATATGGATACATTTACAGCAGACAAACTTAAATAAGTGAAAAGTGAAAAACGAAAAGTGAAAAATTTAATTGCGCTAAAAATATTTTTTCACTTTTCACTTTTCGTTTTTCACTTATAAAATTTTTATAAGTATGAAAACATTCATGGACGACAACTTCGTTTTGCAAACGGAGACAGCACAATTTCTTTATCACGAACATTCTAAAAGATTACCGATCATCGACTATCATTGTCATTTGAATCCGGAGCATATCGCAAAAGATCGTAAGTTTGATAACCTTGGCCAAATCTGGTTGGAAGGCGACCATTACAAGTGGCGTGCCATGCGTACTAATGGTGTCGCCGAACGTTTTTGCACTGGAAAAGATACAAGCGACTGGGAAAAATTTGAAAAATGGGCAGAAACAGTTCCTTACACCATGCGTAACCCATTGTATCATTGGACACATTTAGAATTGAAATCTGCTTTTGGTGTAACTAAAGTCCTTAAACCCGAAACAGCTAAAGAAATTTATGACGAATGTACCGCGAAATTGCGTACTCCCGAATTTTCTGCCCGCGGTTTGATGAAACACTACAACGTGGAGTCTGTTTGCACGACTGACGACCCTGTAGATTCTTTGGAACATCATATTGCATTGAAAAACGAAGGATTCAGCGTAAAAGTACTTCCTACTTGGCGTCCGGATAAAGCGATGGCGGTAGAAATCCCTGCCGATTTCCGCGCTTACGTTGAGAAATTATCCGAAGCTTCGGGTGTTTCCATCAGTAATTTTGCCGATTTGTTACAAGCACTTCGCGTGCGTCACGATTTCTTCGCATCGGTAGGATGTAAATTATCCGACCACGGAATCGAAGAATTTTATGCAGAAGATTATACCGAAGCAGAAATTGAAGCGATATTCAATAAAGTGTATGGCGGCAAAAAATTGTCGAACGAAGAAATCCTGAAATTCAAATCAGCCATGATGGTTGAATTTGCCGTTATGGATTGGGAAAAAGGTTGGACACAACAACTTCACTACGGAACTATCCGTAACAACAATACTCGCCTGTTCAAACAATTAGGAGCAGATACCGGTTTTGATTCTATCGGAGATTTCACAGTTGCGAAAAACATGTCGAAATTCCTGAATCGCTTGGATACGGAAAATAAACTGACAAAAACAATTATTTATAATCTCAATCCTCGCGACAACGAGTTGATTGCTACGATGATTGGAAACTTTCAAGACGGTTCGGTGGCCGGAAAAATTCAATTCGGTTCGGGTTGGTGGTTCTTAGACCAAAAAACTGGAATGGAGGCACAAATGAATTCGTTGTCGGTTCTTGGTTTGCTGAGTCGTTTTGTAGGCATGTTGACCGACTCGCGCAGTTTTATCTCTTATCCGCGTCACGAATATTTCCGTCGTATTCTTTGTAATCTGATTGGAAATGATGTGGAACAAGGTTTATTACCAGTATCCGAATTGACATTTATCGGCAAATTAGTAGAAAATGTATCTTATTATAATGCTAAAAATTTCTTTAATTTCTAAATGAAAAAAGTTGTAACTTTTGGGGAGATTATGCTCCGTTTGGCAACTCCCGGTTATCAAAGATTTATTCAGTCAAACAATCTAAATGCCACATTTGGTGGAGGAGAGGCCAATGTTGCCGTGTCGTTGTCAAACTATGGCATCCCGACTGATTTTGTAACCCGTTTGCCTAAAAACGACATTGCAGAATGGTGTATTTCCGATTTGCGTAAATATAATGTTGGAGTAAACAATATCATTCGCGGAGGCAATCGCGTAGGTATTTATTTCCTTGAAACAGGTGCAGTTGCTCGTGCATCGAAAGTGGTTTACGATCGTGCTGACTCTTCTATCGCTGAAATTCAACCGGGTATGGTAAACTGGCGAGAAATCTTCAAAGATGCACAGTGGTTCCATTGGACCGGTATTACTCCTGCACTTTCGCAAGGTGCTGCCGATGCTTGTTTGGAGGCCATTAAAATTGCCAACGAAATGGGTGTAATGGTTTCTACAGATTTGAATTATCGCAAAAATCTTTGGAAATACGGCAAATCGGCATCTGAAGTTATGCCTGCTTTGGTAGAAGGTTGCGATGTGATCCTTGGAAATGAAGAAGATGCTGAAAAAGTTTTCGGCATCAAACCCAAAGGATTCGATGTTGCTCACACAGGCGGAGAAGTCGATGCCGCTGAATTTGAATCGGTTTGCGTACAGATGATGAAAAAATTCCCTCGTGCGAAAAAAGTAATCATCACTTTGCGTGGCTCAATCAATGCCAACCACAACACTTGGGGCGGTTGCTTGTATGCCGACGGAAAATTATATCAATCCAAACGTTATGATATTACCCATATTGTTGACCGCGTAGGTGGTGGCGACTCTTTTATGGGTGGACTGATTTACGGATTGATTTCTTATCCTTCCAACGACCAAAAAGCATTGGAATTTGCAGTTGCTGCCTCCTGCTTGAAACATACCATTTATGGCGATTTCAACCTCGTTTCTGTTTCCGAAGTAGAAAGCCTGATGGGTGGTGACGGTTCGGGAAGGGTTTCAAGATAATTATTGTACGCCCTTATCCCCCTCCAAAGGAGGATAGCTGACGCACAAATTTGTTGAAATAAAATTAATAATAACTCGAAAATATGCTTAATCAATTTTCATTAAAAGGAAAAGTAGCCTTGATAACCGGTGCCTCTTATGGTATCGGAATGGCTATTGCCGAAGCACTTCACGGTGCAGGCGCAACGATTGTCTTCAACGACATCAATGCCGAATTAGTACAAAAAGGCATTGCAGCCTATAAAGAGGAAGGAATCAAAGCACATGGATATGTTTGCGACGTAACCAACGAAGAACAAGTCTACGAAATGGTTGCCCGGATTGCGTTGGAAGTCGGTACTGTCGATATTCTCGTAAACAATGCCGGAATCATTAAACGTATTCCTGCAATTGAAATGACTGCTAAAGATTTCCGTCAGGTTATTGATATAGACTTGGTTGGACCATTCATCGTTTCTAAAGCTGTTGCTCCCGGAATGATCGAAAACGGTGGAGGTAAAATTATCAATATTTGTTCTATGATGAGCGAATTGGGTCGCGAAACCGTTTCTGCTTATGCCGCAGCTAAAGGAGGTTTGAAAATGCTTACTAAAAACTTGGCTTGCGAATGGGCAGAACACAATATCCAAGTAAACGGCATTGGCCCCGGTTACATTGCAACGCCTCAAACGGCCCCTTTGCGTGAGCCCGGACATCCTTTCAATGATTTTATCATTGCCAAAACTCCGGCCGGCCGTTGGGGGACAACTGACGATTTGCAAGGCCCGGCAGTGTTCTTGGCATCCGCAGCATCTGATTTCGTAAATGGTCACATCCTTTATGTAGATGGAGGAATTTTGGCTTATATTGGCAAACAACCTAAATAAGTGAAAAACGAAAAGTGAAAAGTGAAAAATTAAGATTTTATGTATAATAAGACAGATTCTATACTGAAAACAAAAAGTTATTCTTTTGCTATTAGAGTAGTTAAATTGGCTCAATACTTACAAAAAGAAAAAAGCGAGTATGTGCTTTCTAAACAAGTGCTTCGCAGTGGAACCGCAATTGGAGCCTTAATCAGAGAAGCTGAATTTGGACAAAGCAAAGATGATTTTATCCATAAATTGAGTATCTCTCTTAAAGAGGCTAATGAATCTGATTATTGGATTTCTCTATTATTTGATACTAAATATATTGATGATTCTATGTACTTCAGACTGCTCTGAATTAATCTATATCTTAGTATCTTCTATTAAGACCGCTAAAGAAAATAATAAAAAAGACAAAAAATAATTTTTCACTTTTCACTTTTCGTTTTTCACTTATAAAAAATAAATTATGGCACGATTTAATAAAATACAAGTTTTAAACGCTATGGCGACCACAGGAATGGTTCCTGTTTTCTACAATAAAGATGTAGAAATTGCAAAAAATGTAGTGAAAGCCTGCTACGAAGGTGGTGTGAGAGCCTTTGAATTTACAAACAGAGGCGAATTTGCTCACGAAGTTTTCGGAGAATTAGTAAAATTTGCGGCTAAAGAATGTCCCGAAATGATTATGGGTATAGGCTCTATTGTAGATGCGCCAACCGCTGCGCTCTATATTCAGTTGGGAGCCAATTTTATCGTCGGGCCTTTGTTTAACCCCGAAATTGCTAAAGTAGCTAACAGGAGGCTTATTCCTTACTCTCCCGGATGTGGTTCTGTTTCGGAAGTTGGTTTTGCTCAAGAAATGGGATGCGATATTTGCAAAGTATTTCCGGGCGACGTTTTAGGACCTAACTTTGTAAAAGGACTGAAAGCACCGATGCCTTGGTCTATGCTGATGGTAACCGGAGGCGTTAAACCCGAAGAGGCGAATCTGAAATCATGGTTCGATGCGGGAGTTACTTGCGTAGGCATGGGTTCCAATCTTTTTCCTGCCGATGTGTTGGCTGCTAAAGAATGGGGAAAAATTACGCAACTGTGTAAAAATGTATTTGCAATTATCAATCAAGTTCGTAAATAATTACTGTTAAGTCAATTATCATTAATATTTAATATCATGAACAAAACTAATCAGAAAATGACTAATTTCAGATGGACGATTGTAATTTTACTTTTCGCCACCATCACGATTAACTATCTCGACCGGCAGGTGCTTACGCTCACTTGGGATGAATTCATCAGGCCGGAATTCCATTTTGACGATAAAGTATACGGTTTGATTACAGCTATATTTTCGCTGTTTTATGCCGTGTGTTATCTGTTTGCAGGTCGTTTAGTGGATTGGCTGGGAACTAAAAAAGGATTCCTTTGGGCTATCGGTGTATGGTCGGTAGGTGCATGTTTGCATGCTTTTTGCGGAGTTGTCACAGAATGGTGGGTAGGACTTGGAAGTGCCGCTGAACTTGCTAAAGCTACCGGAGATGTAGCGCTTGTAATATCTACCGTAGGTCTGTGGACATTTATCGTAGCACGTTGTATATTGGCTTTGGGAGAATCGGGTAATTTCCCTGCTGCTATTAAAACTACTACCGAATATTTTCCAAAGAAGGACCGTGCTTTTGCTACTTCCATTTGGAATGCCGGTGCATCTGTAGGCGCATTGGCGGCACCGTTTGCTATTCCTCCTTTGGCAAAGGCATTCGGCTGGGAAATGGCATTTATTATTATCGGAGCTTTAGGTTTCATTTGGATGGGTTTCTGGGTTTTCCTCTATGATGAACCCTCTAAAAGCGAACGTGTAAATGAAGTAGAACTTGAGTATATTGAGCAAGACAAAGCGGAAGAAAAAGTAATAAAAACAGAGCAAGAAAACGAGAAAAAGCTTTCGTGGGGACAATGTTTCAAATATAAACAAACATGGTCGTTTGCTTTCGGGAAATTTATGACCGACGGTGTATGGTGGTTCTTCCTATTTTGGGTTCCTCTTTATCTCAGAGCACAATTTGACATCAAGACAACACAGGGACTTGGACAAGTGCTGATTTTCACGCTTTATGCCATAGTTACTTTCCTTTCGATTTATGGGGGAAAATTACCTACTATATTTATCAATCGTTCGGGACAAAATCCTTATGCGGCGCGTATGAAAGCAATGCTTATATTTGCCTTTGTTCCACTTTTGGTACTCGTTGTTCAGCCTTTGGCAAACTATTTTGAGCCTTCGTTGGGGCAAAATGCTGCATGGCTTCCTGTCATCCTTATTGCTTTGGCAGGCGCAGCGCATCAATCATGGAGCGCAAACCTCTTTAACACCATCGGTGATATGTTCCCCAAAGGAGCAGTAGCAACGGTTATTGGCATAGGTGGTATGGCAGGTGGATTGGGTTCTTTCTTTCTTCAGTTTTCTGCCGGTAAACTGTTTACTTATGCATCAGGAACCACAATTGTAGATGGGAAAGTGGTAGAAATGACAAAAGAACTTCTTGAAAAAGGTGCGGAATATGTGAGAATGCCCATGCAATTTTTAGGATTTGAAGGCAAACCTGCCGGATATTTTATCATGTTCTGTTTCTGTGCTGTGGCTTACCTTATCGGTTGGTCGGTAATGAAAACATTGGTTCCGAAATACAAGCTGATTAAAGCATAATATGTTTAAAAAATGTTCTATATTCGCACAATATAAATTATTAACACTTAGTATTATGAAACAGTTTCTTTTCAGCAGTTTATTGCTATCACTATTAATCTGCTATTCCGGTAACAGCTATGCTCAGGATAATGAATTTGCTGCCAAGTGGCGACTGAACGTTTCCGGAGGTTTAGGATATTTAACTTCTGCAGAAAAAAATACAGTGACTGCAACAGGATTTGGTGAAACAATAGATAAAATAGTAAAGGAGATGTCTAATGACCTCAAAAATGGGATACAAGGCGGTGCCGATATTCATTATCTCATCAATAAAAATGTAGGATTGGGAATAAAATATTCATTCTTCACCGCTAATGGAAATCTGGAAAAGCATTTGAATGTTTCGGGGACTTCAGGTTTCTCAAATTTGGCATTAGAAACCAAAGCTACTGATTACGTTCATTTTGTAGGTCCTTCTGTTCATATCCGTTCATTTATTGGAGATTCTCCTTTCGCATATTCGTTAACACTATCGGGTGGTTATGCTCATTACAGAGGAGAATTGAATTTGGATGGCTATTTTTATGATGGTTACAGTATGTATCCTCCTAAAGATTTCCCTTTTCGGACATTAAGTAAAGGTAATACTTTTGGTGCTTTTGGCGGATTAGGTATAGAATATCTACTGAATAAAAATATTGCCTTAGGATTCGACATCGGCTATTATTATCTTTCATTTAATGAGGTAAAAGTAAAGACTTCCAAAAAAGAAACGGAAGAATTTGTTGACAAGGGAGATAATAATTATTCTCGTTTAGATTTTTCTTTAGGACTTAAGATTTATTTTTAACTAAGTCAATAACAAAACTGCCGATTGAACAAAACTTTCGGCAGTTTTTTTGTTTTATTCCATTCTGTGCACTTTGCCATCTTGGAATCTGTATTTTTCTCCACTTTCTTCACAAACAGCAATGCCATTGGAATCAAAATCCAACCGGTATCCCGATTGACTTATCCACCCGATTTGTTGTCCGGGATTTCCAACGATTAAAGCATACGGAGCAACATCTTTGGTTACGACAGCACCTGCACCAATCATTGCATATTCACCGATAGTGCATCCGCAAATAATGGTAGCATTGGCTCCTATACTTGCCCCTTTTTTTACTAAGGTTTGCTTGTATTCTTCTTTCCGGGAAATGAAACTCCGGGGATTAACAACATTAGTGAATACACAGGAAGGGCCGAGAAATACATCATCTTCGCACAAAACACCTGTGTAAATAGATACATTATTTTGTACTTTCACGTTATTGCCTAACACCACCTCCGGAGAAACAACAACATTCTGACCGATATTGCAATTATTTCCAATAACTGCCTTCGTCATTATGTGCGAGAAATGCCAAATCTTTGTTCCATTTCCGATTTGACAACCTTCGTCGACAACCGCTGTAGGATGAATTTGAATTGAAATCATCGGATAAAATTTATCTGTTAAAAAATTGCTTAATCGAGTCAATAATATAATCTTGTTGCTCTTTGTTTAATTCCGTATGCATGGGCAACGACAATACCGATTGAGAGAGTTGTTCCGATTGGCTCAAGTCGCTCCCAACCCGGATAATATCTTTAAACGCTTTTTGATGATGAAGCGGTAACGGATAATAAATCATCGAAGGAATATTCTTTTCATACAAAAATTGTTTCAACTCGTCTCTTTTCCCTTCTTTTAAACGGATGGTATATTGATGATAAACATGAGTCGAATAATCAGCAACCGCAGGCAAAACAATACAACCAGACAACTCTTGTAACTGCTCGTTATAGTATGTAGCTGCCTGTTGACGAGCCTCAATAAAATCGCTCAAATATTTCAATTTCACATTTAAAATAGCAGCTTGCAATGTATCTAAACGAGAATTGCATCCCACTACATCATGATAATATTTACGGGATTGACCATGAGAGGCAATCATTTTAAGTTTGCCTGCCAATGTTTCATTGTTAGTCAACATTGCTCCTCCATCACCATAACAACCTAAGTTTTTAGCAGGAAAAAATGAAAGTGTACCAATGTCTCCCATTGTTCCCGCCTGTAATTTCTGTCCGTCAGAAAAAGTATAAACAGAACCAATGCTTTGAGCATTATCTTCTACAACGGCTATTTTATGCAATTTGCAGATTTCTAAAATAGGTTGCATATCGCAAGTTTGTCCGAATAAATGTACGGGGATAACCGCTTTTGTCTTATTTGTTATGGCTTTTTTGAACTTTTCAACATCCATATTGAATGTTTCGAAATCGACATCAACAAGTACTGGAACAAGCTTGAGCAAAGCAATAACTTCTGCCGACGCAACGTATGTAAATGCCGGAACAATCACTTCATCACCGGGCTGCAAATCCAACGCCATCAAAGCTATTTGCAAAGCATCTGTTCCGTTTGCACAAGGAATAACATATTGCGCTCCCGTGTATCCGGCTAAATTTTGAGCAAAAATACCTACTTCCGCTCCATTAATATACGCTCCGGAACGGATACATTGCAGGACAGCCTCATCCATTTCTTTCTGAATACGGAGATATTGTGTCGTTAAATCAACTTGTTGTATCTTCATTTTATTGCAATTAACAGATTTGCATACATCGAAATCGCCTCAAAAATAATATATTCCGGCTTGCTTGCCAAATATTTCTTCAAACTGAAATATTTTTGCAATTCTGAAATAATTATTGTATCTTTGTTATTATGTGATGCCATGTTTTTTGTAACAATATTGTCACGTAATTAGTAAAATACATTAAAATAAATCATGGTTAAAAGAAAAAGTACGTTTTTGTCTCCTAAAAAAATGCCTCCTCTTAATGTGCTGCCAACTGAGGTCAGGTTAGATGCGTCTACTTTATGTCAGTTAGATTGTGTATCCTGTTATATGCGAAAAGAAAACTATGCTGCTCACGGAGCCGGTTATTTGAAATATTCTGACTTTGTAAATTTTTTGGATAAAAATCCTTATGTCAAAGAGATTGAACTTTCGAACAGTGGAGAAATATTCCTCAATAAAGATTTATTAAAAATAATTGAATATGCATATCAGCACGATGTAATATTGTATGCAGATGGAGGTGTGAATTTCAATCATGTTTCCGACGAAATATTAGAATCGTTGGTAAAATACCAATTTAGAGGAGTAGTTGTTGCAATTGATGGAGCCTCTCAAGAGATTTATTCAAAATACAGGAGAAAAGGTAATTTTGATGCTGTAATTGATAATATTAAAAAGTTGAATGAATATAAAAAGAAATACAATAGCGAATTTCCTTTGCTTGGGTGGAAGTATGTGATTATGGAAACTAATGATTTTGAAACAGAAATACAGAGTGCCATAACAACTGCTGCATCTTTAAATGTTTCTATTGTTTTTAGAAAATCATGGGATGGCTATATTACCAAAAATGAGGAAATACTAAAGAGGGATGATTATCAGACGGTTATAAACAAAGACGGATCAGAGCAGATGCCTTGTATCGATTTTTTCGAAAGGCCTCAAATTAATTGGGATGGTCGTCTTTTTGGTTGCTGTGTCAATTGTTGGAAAGATTTTAACGTTAATGTCTTTGACATTGGTTTGGAAAAAGCATTGAACACCGAAATAGTAATACAATCAAAAAAAATGCTTATGGGACAAGGAGTGTGCAAAGATTCTCCTTGCTATCAATGTGGCTTATATAGAAATATGGCTCACATCCACAATGACAAATTAGGGTATTGGATACGTCTTCGAAGGAAATTAATTCCTGAAAAAATTCGAAAAAAAGCCCTGAAAATTCTTCACAAATAAGCAGACTTGGATTTTTTGTAATCTCATAATTTTTATGTATCTTTGTTGACTTTTTATTGATAGAATCAAAGATAATTAATCACATGAGCGAAGAGACAAAAAACCTCTCAAACGGTACCGGTAACGGCTATTCTGCCGAAAATATTCAAGTTCTCGAAGGGTTAGAAGCAGTAAGAAAAAGACCTGCAATGTATATTGGTGATATTAGCCAAAAAGGATTGCATCACTTGGTTTATGAAGTTGTAGATAACTCTATCGACGAGGCTCTTGCCGGATATTGTTCTCATATTGAAGTGATTATCAATGAAGATAATTCCATTTCCGTAAAAGATGATGGCCGCGGTATTCCTGTAGGCTATATGAAAAAAGAAGGAAAATCTGCGCTCGAAGTCGTTCTTACCGTACTCCATGCAGGAGGAAAATTCGATAAAGATACTTATAAAGTTTCCGGAGGATTACACGGTGTGGGGGTTTCTTGTGTTAACGCTCTTTCCACCTACCTTCGTGCAGAAGTATGCAGTAGTGATGGGAAAATATACATGCAAGAATTTTCTTGTGGAAAACCATTGCTTGACATCCAAGTTATCGGAACTACCGATAAAACAGGGACAACCATCACATTCAAACCCGACGATTCCATCTTTATTGTTACTGAATATAAATACGATATTTTGGCCGGACGACTTCGTGAATTGGCTTACCTGAATGCAGGAGTAAGTCTTTCTCTCGAAGATAAACGTGCTATAAAAGAAGACGGCACTTTCAAAAAAGAATATTTCCTTTCTAAAGACGGATTGAAAGAATTCGTCTCGTTTATTGATGGTGCGAAAGAACACCTGATTGAAAACGTAATCCATATTGTTACTGAAAAACAGGGCACTCCGGTAGAAATCGCGATGACCTACAATACTTCTTTCAATGAAAATATTTATTCGTATGTAAATAATATCAATACGATTGAAGGAGGAACTCACTTGGCCGGTTTCCGTCGCGGACTGACCCGCACATTGAAAAAATATGCGGAAGATTCCAAAATGCTCGAAAAACTGAAAATCGAAATCAGTGGCGATGACTTCCGCGAAGGACTTACTGCCGTTATGTCTATCAAAGTAGCAGAGCCTCAATTCGAAGGTCAAACGAAAACCAAATTAGGAAATAACGAAGTTATCGGTTCTGTCGATATGGCTGTCAGCGAAGCATTGGGAAATTATCTCGAAGAACATCCCAAAGAGGCTAAAGCCATTGTAGAAAAAGTTATTTTGGCTGCAACCGCACGACATGCAGCACGCAAAGCGCGTGAAATGGTGCAACGCAAATCTCCGTTCTCCGGAGGAGGATTACCCGGTAAATTGGCCGACTGTTCAGATAGAGACCCTCAAAAATGCGAAATTTTCCTCGTGGAGGGTGATTCGGCAGGTGGAACAGCCAAACAAGGACGCGACAGAGCATTTCAGGCAATTTTGCCGCTTAGAGGTAAAATCCTAAACGTTGAAAAAGCGATGCCGCACAAGGTGTTGGAAAGCGAAGAGATTCGCAATATCTACACTGCATTGGGTGTTACCATCGGAACTGAAGAAGATTCAAAAGCACTGAATATGATAAAATTAAGGTATCATAAAATAATAATCATGACCGATGCCGATGTCGATGGAAGTCACATCGCTACCTTAATTATGACGTTCTTCTTCCGTCACATGCGTCCATTGTTGGAACTCGGTTATCTTTACATTGCCAATCCTCCGCTTTACCTTTGTAAAAAAGGGAAAACTGAAGAATATTGCTGGGATGATCAACAACGGCAGATGTTTATTAACAAATATGCAGCCGGAGAAGAAAAACAAGTGCATACGCAACGCTATAAAGGTCTTGGAGAAATGAACGCGGAACAACTTTGGGAAACAACCATGAATCCGGATATCCGTACACTTCGTCAAGTTTCTATTGATAATGCCGCAGAGGCTGACCATATTTTCTCTATGTTAATGGGAGAAGATGTTGCTCCGCGCAGGGAATTTATCGAAGAGAATGCTACTTATGCGAATATAGATGCTTAATTGTTATTAATCCTATAAACTAAACTTAATCCTATTTTTGTCAGGCTAATTAAGCCACCACGTTCGTGTCCTAAAAACACACCTTGTGAACGTAGTCTTTCACTATTTATTTGGAACTTATCATAATTCCAGTAGGTATAACCGATACCAAAAGAGGCCTCCATTCCCCATGATTTATTAAAATGCCATTGATAACCGGTACTTATGCCAAATCCCCAAAAATTACCCTCGTATCTATATTCACTTAAATCATACCCGCCATAAATACCAAAGGGGAGTTTTAATCCTGCAAAGTTATAACCGGCATAAATAAGATGAGCACCAATGAAAGCATGGTCATAAGTTTGCTTCAACCAATAACGAATTTCCGGTTGAAAAAGAAAATGCCTCATTGTCCAGCTACCATAATCCCATGGGTTCAGACTAGCTGAAAACTCGGTTGAAACATTATCCGAAATTTTACACTCTATACTCGCATTAATTGTACCGGTAAGAGCATACAACATGTTGGTCTTTACAAGGTAATTTGATTCCGACGAATCATTTTGAGCTTGAACATTATACAAAAAAATGCTCAACAGAATTAACAAGTTAATTTTTGTACGCATAATAAAGAAAAATTAATGTGTTTTTATTATTTTGTTGAAAACGACTGCCTTAATCGACGGCGATACAATCGCCTCCGAAACATAGAATTCCACCTGTTAGCTGTCAGTGATTTGCTGTGTTTTTTACAAACTTTCATTTATTCTTTTTAAATCTTTACTGAAATATATTGATACAAGTTTCCCTTGGATTTGCTCTCTTTGTACGAACCCAATAAATCGACTGTCGAATGAAAAATTACGATTGTCTCCTAATAGAAAATAAGAATTATTTGGAACAATTATTTCTTCTATTGTGTCATTTTCTTGAAAAAAGGGCGTTTTACTTCTCACGAATTTGTATTCAACTCCATTCGGCAAAATTTCAACAAACTCCTCCATTTCATATTTTTCATAAAACAATGTGGATATTAACTTAGAAGACAATTCTTTGTCATTATACTTAACTAATTGATTTTCTATACTCAATGTATCATTGGGCATTCCAATAATTCGATAAATATATCTTTCTCCATTAGGCATTGAGAGTATGACCAAATCGCCGTAAGTTGGTTCTTGAGAATTATAAAAACCATAATCGCCCAAAATATAATCCCCCGCAACAACAGTTGGAAATCCCGAATTTGAGCGAACAATTGATATTATGTATTGAGTCTCACTTGCAATGCGCTCAAACATAGAAACAGTAAAATACCATATTACTATTGATAGTAAATACACATACCATTTATTGTAACTTTTCAACTCGTATTCTTTACTCTTATTTGCAGTAACAGTCGCTTCTATGGCAATGAACAATCGCAATATCACAAGTACGGCTAATGCTATAACATATATCCAAAAATGAATTTTAAGTCCAAGTATATTGATGCCAAGTGAATATGTTAATGTGCCAAGTGAGAAAATTAATGCTTTTTTAAGTTGTCCATTATAAAGTTGTCCCAACCCGGGCACAATTGCCGAGAGCAAGAATGCAAATATTGCTTTTCTTGGATTAATCTTTTTTTCGGAATTGTCCATATTAATTATTTTTAAAAGTTTCCAAATTCCCGCTGCTCTGTCCGCCACTGACAGCTGAAATATGCGCAATGAATAAATCTATTTATGATTTATGGCATCAAATATAATAAATGATTTAAAAAAATTGACACAAATTGTTCTTTAATTTAAGCATGGTAAATTTTCCTGTTATCATTTTCGCTTCCACGAAGCGAAAATCCCAACAATAGAAAGGGCAGCAAATACAATAAATGTAATGCGCACACTTTGAAGAAAGGCGGGATAGAGCGAAGGTTCGATCTGTTGATTCCCGACTTGTAGCGCGATTGCCATTCCTGCAATACCCATACTGAAGGCTTGTCCTGTGAGGCGCACTGTTCCGGTTGTGGCTGAGGCTTGTCCGTAATATTTTTTCTCCACAGAACCCATGATGACATTGGTGTTGGGAGATGAGAAAATCCCAAATCCTATACCCAACATGAATAATAAAATTATCAAGATATATACAGGTGTTTCTATGTTAATGAAACACAGTCCGGATAATCCGGCAAAGCAAAAACACATTCCCAATGTCGCCAGTGTCGAAGGTGCGATTTTGTCGGACAATTTTCCAGAAGCCAATGAAAAAATCGATTGTATACATGCCTGAGAGATTAACACTAAACCGGCTTGGCGAGAGTCGAATCCTTTTATATACTGCAAATATAAACTTAACATAAAAGCAACTGCTGCTGTGGAGGCATAATTTATCAATGCAGCTAAAGAGGAGAGAGCAAAAACACGATTACCGCTAAAAAGACGAACATTAAAAACCGGCGCTTTATAATTTTTTTCATAAAACACAAAAAACGAAAACGAAACAATTCCTACAAATAGCCATATAAAACCCATAATTTGTGGAAGTTTGGTAAATCCGTAAATCAAGCTGAAAAGGCCCAAAGCATAGATTGCGCTTCCTACATAGTCGAATTTCTCCCCCTTAGATTCAATCCATTCTTTGCGCAAAATCAAACGGGAGAGTACGATAACTACTAAGCCGAAAGAACCGCAAATAAAAAATATGCTTTGCCAACCCCAGTAATGTGTGAATAATCCTCCTAAAAATGGTCCGGCAGCTAATGATGAATATACGACAGCGGTGTTAATTCCTAAAGCTTTACCTCGTTGGGCAGGAGAAAAAGTGGAAGTTAAAATGGCCGTAGCTGTTCCAAATATCATCGCACTTCCTAATCCGGCTATAACACGTAAGGTAAGAATAATGAGCCCTGTAGGAGCAACTCCGGCAAGGAAAGTCGATGTAGAGAAAATTAAAACTCCCCATTCAAAAATCTTTCTTCTTCCAATTAAATCGGCTAAACGTGCAAACGGAATCTGAAAGATGGCCGACGACATCAAATAAGCCGTAGACATCCAAGTGAGAGTGACCGCTTTGAACGAAAATGCCTCACCGATTTCCGGTAATGCCAAATTAAGGGAAGAACCCATAAAAGGGACAAGAAATGATGATGCGCAAAGTACAAATAATACTTTATAGGGATGCACCTGTGAATTTGAATCGATTGTCATAATCTACTCACATTTTGAACGCACAAAGATAGCACACAGATTAATTTTTTTGTACTTTTGCGGCTTTATTTTAATAATATAAAGCAAAAATGACTTTCTCAAATCCTAAATCGTATTTCGATTTCAAGCCGAAATTATTCACTTCCCTGAAGAATTATTCCAAAGAAAAATTTATTTCCGATTTGATGGCAGGTGTTATTGTAGGTATTGTTGCCCTACCTTTAGCTATTGCTTTCGGGATTGCTTCGGGAGTAAGTCCTGAAAAAGGATTGATAACAGCTATCATTGCCGGATTTATTATTTCTTTTCTGGGCGGAAGCTCCGTTCAAATCGGAGGACCTACCGGAGCATTTATCGTTATCGTATACGGAATTATACAACAATTCGGCATCGAAGGATTGGCCATTGCAACCGTTATTGCCGGTATTATGTTGATTCTGATGGGAGTTTTAAAGTTAGGTACGATTATCAAGTTTATGCCTTACCCTATTATCGTCGGATTTACGAGCGGAATCGCCTTAACCATATTCACAACCCAAATGAAAGATTTATTCGGGTTGACCATGACAACAATTCCGGCCGATTTCGTTTCCAAATGGATTGCTTACGGGGAAGCAGCATCTACCGTTAATATTTGGTCGGTAATCGTAGGAGCGTTAAGTATTTTGATTATTATATATTCTCCCAAATTTATAAAGAAAATTCCCGGCTCTTTGATTGCCATTGTTGTTATGACAATAGCGGTTTATTTTCTCAAGAACCATTTTGGGATTACAAATATTAAAACCATTGGCGATAATTTTGATATAAGTTCTTCTTTCCCGGCGCCCGATTTCCTATTTTTCGGAAAAATGAATATGGAAACAATCAGATTAGTACTCCCTTCGGCATTCACGATTGCTATGCTTGGTGCTATAGAATCCTTACTTTCGGCAACAGTTGCAGATGGCGTAACAGGAGACAAGCATAATTCAAACACAGAATTAATTGCCCAAGGAGTAGCTAACGTAGTAACGCCGATTTTCGGAGGTATTCCCGCAACAGGAGCAATCGCTCGCACAATGACCAATATCAACAACAAAGGGCGTACGCCTATTGCAGGAATAATTCATGCGATTGTATTATTATTGATTTTGCTGTTTTTGGTTCCGTTGGCAAAGCATATTCCAATGGCTTGTTTGGCAGGAGTTTTAATTATCGTATCTTATAATATGAGCGAGTGGCGTACATTCCGCTCCATTCTTAAAAATCCAAAATCAGATGTAATTGTATTACTTGTAACTTTTTTCCTTACTGTCATTTTTGACCTAACTATCGCCATTGAAATAGGGTTATTATTCGCCATGCTGTTATTTATGCGCAGGGTATCGGAATCTTCAAATATTTCTGTTATTACCGATGAGTTGAATATGGAAACTGATGCCGAAAAAACAGCCGATAACGACAAGCTGATTTTATCCAAAGGGATAGAAGTCTACGAAATTGATGGCCCTTTCTTCTTCGGAATCGCCAATAAATTCGACGAAAGCATGAAACAAATCGGAGGAGAAAAACCCAAAGTTCGTATCATTCGTATGCGTAAAGTTCCTTTTATGGATTCAACGGGGTTACGCAACTTAGAAAGCCTGTATCGACTCTCCACTAAAGAAGGCATTCAATTGGTTTTATCGGGAGTAAATGACAAAATCAAAAACATGCTGAATAAATCCGGATTTGCCGATAAAATAGGGAAAGACAATATCTGTAGTAATATCAATGAAGCATTGGTAAAAGCAGAAAAGCTGCTCTCGTTAGAGAGCAAACCTAACTAAGCAGTAAGGCTATTCCGCATCGGCTTGCATTATCGAATAACCGATAATGCCCAATAATGCCAATACACCAAGATAAACAGTAATGGAAACCGGAGACGGCATCTGCATGCGGCTAATCGAGATTGCTAAATTGTATAACTGTTCTAACATGGGAGTGAAACCTTGTAAGACAAACACAAGCACCAAGCCAACCATTATAAACGTAACCATTACTATTTGTGGCAAAATATTCTTTCGTTCGGGCAATTGATTGATGACACGTTTTGAAAAGCCATTATCGGGAATGTCTACTTTGTGAGCCTCAAATATTTTTTTGAAATCCTGATCATTCATATTTTGTAACTTTTTAAATATCCTGACAATTTTTCTTTTCCTCTGTGCAGATGTGATTTAACAGTACCTACCGGACAATTCATGATTTTTGAAATCTTATCTATTGTTTGATCTTCCATGTAAAACAATAACATGGCTGTACGCTCATCTTCTTTAAGAACAGTTAACGCCTGTACAAAATCCATGCTAAAATCCTTGTCGGATGTATTGTCGGCTATCCGGTCGCTTACTATTTCTACGTTTATTTCTGCTGTCGGCTTTTTTGCACGATAATAATCGTAGAAAATATTGTAAGCAATGCGATAAAGCCAAGTGGAAAATTTTGCTGCCGCTCGAAACGAACCGATACTCAGCCAAGCCTTAACGAATGTATCTTGTGACAAATCTTTACTTAGTTCCTCGTCACCACCGGTCAGGTTGAGGAAGAAACGCCTGATAGGCGACTGGTAAACCTCCACCAATTGTGAAAAAGCTTTCCGGTCGCCCAACAGTGCTATGCGCGATATAAACCATGCCTCATTGTGCATCTTTATTCGCAGCTTTTTTCTTTTCGATAAAATGAATAATCACAAAAGCAATTCCAATTAAAAATGGGATAATACCCGTTGATGCAACTCCTTTAAAAACAGCCGATACTGTTGCTCCCATTTGAGTAAAGACAATAGACATTATCCAAAAAAATAAAGCAAGTCCGATACCTATCGCCATACAGAGAATACCGGTATTTAGTGCGTTATTCTTTTTGTCTTTTTGAGGCTCTACAAGCCAGTCTGACGGTACGGATTGTCCGTTTTCTATGGCCTTAGCATACAAATCGGCTTTCAATTGCTGCTGTTTCTGCTTCTCATTACTCTTGATCCATGTAATTGCTATGACAAAAAGGAACGGCATCGTAAGAGTTAAAATAGCTGGAAGAAGATTGTTAAAATCAATAGTTGACATAATTCTTAAATTTTAAAAATGTGATAAATAATTTTTGAACTCATTCATTAGACGTAAGCAACTATCCATTTGGTTGCAAAGGATGTAATTTCTTTCAAAAAAACTCACAATTTAAATTTCAAGCATATTCTAATATTAACTTAGGATCGATATTGAATACCTTATACAATCGTTTGGCCATTTGCATAGAAACCGGACGTTTTCCGCGAATTATTTGACTGAAAGTAGATTCTTTTATGTTCAGCATTTCGGCAGCTTCGCGTTGTTTGAGTGAACGGCTGGCTAATTCTTTTTCAATACTGATAGCTAAAGGTGACTTAAATTTCAAATATTTGAATGTCATGTAGGTACTTTCGTAATTTGCCAACATACGGCCTACTCTACCTATTTCTCTTGTATATTCATTGTCTGCGCCTTGCTCTGCCAAAGCCCCATTAAAAGTCGCTTCTTGAATCAAGTTTTCTTCATATTCAGCCATTTCATCAAAAAGCTTTCTGTCTTTAACAACAGTAATATCTTGAAATTTTTTTATCATAATTTTTCTGTATTAAATAGTTTTACAATCTATTTTGTCATATTCAGCATGAGTACCTATAAAACGAATTTTTAAATAATCCTCAATAAATACGGCAATTGCCACTAATCTGTGATTATTTCCTTGTATATTGAGCACATATCGTTCATTTCCAACATAATCAGCAGAAGGAAAATCCAGTTTAAGTTCATTATGTGATTTCCATTCGACTTCTTCTACAAAATTAATCCAATGTTGCAGGGCATTCCTCGCATTAGCATGTTTGGTTGCATATTTACTCAGTAATTCTTTATTACGAATTTCCATAAGACTTGATTAATATTGACGCAAAAGTAGCAAAAACTTTGCAATTTGCAAAGTTTTTGCTACTTTTCTTAAAATGAAAACATTCAAATTTCGGGAAACGCTCCCGAGCAGATTTTTATTTTGAGTTATTTTTCTCTTTGGAAGTTGTTATTTTACTTAAAGAAGCAAATCCCTCTTTTTCGTTATAAAAACCGGTAGCACTAAAATCCATTTCTCCAAAAGTTAAAGAATAAGTAGTATTTTCAAACGTGTAAAACAAAGATTTTATTCGTCCTCCTTTTTTATCTTCAATAGCTTTAATTGCATTTTTTTCATCTTTTTTAAATGCTGCAACAAATTCGTTTATCAATGCAGCGTCTCCTTTGATAGTAATATTAATCATTTCCCGTTCTAATTCTTTTGTTTGTGGATTTTTCGTGCGTACAACGCTTATATCCACAGATGTCATTGTTTCGCATTTTTTTATCAAAGCATCCAAGTTCTCC
>JAIRVZ010000044.1 GCA_031253625.1 Dysgonamonadaceae bacterium | reverse complement strand
GAGTTTCCCCCCGGTATTTATTCTCAAAGTATCTACTAATTTATCTATATCTTCTTTTTTGGCATTCAATTGTTCAAAATTCACAGGAAGTCCAATCGAGGCAAAGAAATCTTTTGTTGCCTGAATACCTTTCAGTGCGATTTCTTTTTTATCACCTGTTTCGGGAATACTCCAAACGCGGGTAGCGAATTGTACAAATCTATCAACTCCCGAAGTATAAACATATTCCATCCATGCAGGAAACATAACTGCCAAGCCTGCTCCGTGAGCAACATCGTATAATGCGCTCAATTCGTGCTCCAAGTTATGGCTCGACCAATCTTCCTCTCGCCCGACTCCGCAAATGCCCGAATGCGCCATTGTGCCCGCCCACATGATATTTGCCCGGGCAGCATAATTTTCAGGTTCTGCGATCGCAATCGGTCCCTCTTTGATGATAGAAAGCAAAACGGCCTCACACACTCTGTCTGTAATATCGACATTTGTTGTTTGTGAAAAATATCGCTCCATCACATGTGCCATCATATCAGCAAGTCCGCACGCAGTTTGAAAAGAAGGTAATGTATAAGTCAACACCGGATTCATGATAGAAAATACCGGCCGGATAAAATCGTTGCCGGTTCCGCGTTTCAAGCTACCGTCGACTTTGGTAATAACCATACTGTTAGAAACCTCACTGCCCGCAGCCGGAATTGTCAAGACAACTCCAATGGGAAGTGCTCGATTGATAGTAACGGTGCGTTCGAAAAAATTCCAAAAATCGCCGGAATACGGCACTCCGGCAGCAATGGCTTTGGCCGAATCAATGGCGCTTCCTCCACCTACAGCCAAAATAAAGTCGATCTTTTCTTGCCGGCATAAATCAATACCTTTATATACTAATGTATCAATCGGATTGGGTTGTGCACCTCCCAATAATATATATTCGATAAATTCATTTTGCAAACAGGATTCGACTTGAGCCAAAAGACCACTTTTCACAACAGAGCCGCCTCCATAATGAACCAGTACTTTTTTGCCTCCGTGTTTCTTCACCAATTTGGCAACATTCTTTTCCGTATTTTTCCCAAAAACAAATTCTGTGGGACTATAAAAATCAAAATTATTCATATTTTTGATTATAATTATTTACCTGAAAAAAAACCAAATCCATTTTAACGAGGCAAAAATACGAAAATATTGGAAATCCAAGCATAATTTACTAATAATTAATCAAATATTTTTAGAAAAGATTAAAGACCTATTCTGAATAATTATAATTATCTAAATTTATTTTTAGAATAATTGTTATTATAAAAAAAATACTTATTTTTGGGGACGATTTACCATGATTTACAAAATATAAAAACTATCAGCAATGAACAATTATCTTTTTTTAAAATTAAATAGCTGTAAGACAATGTATTATAAAAATGAATATCTAAAAAAGTTGACAATATTGATAGTTTTTGTATTTATTTCTTTCTCCGGATTTTCACAAAATCGAAGTCCCGAATTCGAAAACTATATTGAAACTTATAAAGAATGGGCAATTTATCAAATGTATAAATATAAAATTCCGGCAAGTATCACTTTAGCTCAAGCTATATTAGAGTCAGCCGGAGGGAAAAGCCACTTAGCCATTTATGGTAATAATCATTTCGGAATAAAAAACAAACCGGAGTGGAAAGGAGAAGTTATTGTTAACCCTAACGATAGAGAACTTTACAGAAAATACCCATCGATACAAAAATCATACGAAGATCATTCCTTATTTCTTACTCAACGACCTTGGTACAGAGAATTGTTTGATCTTCATATTACCGATTACAAGGGTTGGGCTGAAGGATTACAAAAAGCCGGTTATGCAGTAGATAAAGCATATCCTGAAAAACTTATCCGGATTATCGAAACTTACCAGCTGTATGTCTACGATCAGATTTTAGTGGCAAATAACTAATGGGTTGTTATCCAAATAGGAAATGAGAGAACAGTACATAAAATTGTGAAAAAATGAAACGAAAACACAATATTTCGTCAAACAAAAATAAAACACAAAGAATGATGCGACTTGACCAATATGATAAATTATCTGACCTTTGTGTCTATTGGAGAAGAACTTTCTTTGAAAAATTCTTCTTGTAGACGCAGCGTAACATTGTCGGCTTTCACGGCTTTGATAACTTCGGCCAATTGATTAACACGTTGCTCCATAGCAACTTCTCCTAATTCGACATTAGCATCTTTCGCATCTCCTGCATAATGATTGGGATATTTTGCATACCACCAAATCCCGGTGTACACATTGTTCAATTGTAAGCGATTCATATCAACTCCAGATTCGTTTGTAACACGATCGAGTTTCACTAAATCGGGTTTTGCTACCATTACTGTGCTTGTTTCTACCTCGTCGCCATGACCACCTGTAGTACTTTTTCGCATACTCGAAATTTTCGCCTGCGTTTTGGAATCCATAGAAGGAGTGAACAGATAAACAGCGTAATCTTTCTGCTTAAACAATTGCGATTGACAAAAATATTCCAAAAAAGATGGGTTACCTCCATGAATATTGTTCAGAATGATTTTTTTGATACCGTTTCGGGAAATTTCATCACAAGTTTCTTCGAGAAATTTGTATATCATCTCCGGACTGTATGCAAGGGTTCCCGGCTGATGTTTCGCCTCATAAATTTGTCCCACGAAATAATACGGAAAAACGATGCAATATTCTTTTTCTGCAGCTCGAAAGCTGATTTCACGAGCAGTGTAAACATCAGTGCCCAAAGGCAAGTGAGCACCATGTTTTTCGATAACTCCCATGGGCAACACGCATACGCCTTCGGATTGCTTGACGGCTGAAACAAAATCGGAAGCTGTAAGTTCTTCCCAAGAAGTGGAGAGTTTTTGTGTGTAAGCAGAAAATGAAATGAACACACAACACGATAAAATAAATAACGTTCTCATTGGCATATAATTTAAGAGTTTAAGATTTTATCCCTCAAAGATATAAAAAAGTTACCCCTAAATCCCCTAAAGGGGACTTAAATTTCTAAAAAGCCGAAAATAACTACGATTTTATACGCCCTCAAGTCCCCTTTAGGGGATTTAGGAGTACTATCCAAGTAACAATATCACTCAACACTTCGGGCGAAATCGTTTCTTCAATGCTGCCGTATTCATTAGGAAGTCCTGTGGTACAATGTTGAAAAAGATGATTGAGACCGGGATATTTTTTGATGGTTACCTGACTTTTAACCAATGCTTTCACTCTGTTTAAATTGGCATCGGCAGGGACTTGTAAATCTTTTTCTCCATTTAATGCCAACACCGGACATTTTATTTTTTGTAAAACTTCAGAAGGGTCATAATTCATTATTGATTTTATTTCGGGAGCCATCATCTGCTTGAGTACTTGCTGGAATGATGTTTTAGCTGTCTCATTTCCTTTTAACGAATCCGGAGTGATTTCAGCAATAATGCTATCCATATTTTGCAAGATAAAATCTTCCGGATATTTGTTGACAACATTCTGTACCACATCCATAAATGCTTGGCTTTTCTCAATATCTTCATCCGGTATTCCCATCGCATTAGCAAGTAAATAACGTTGCATGCGCAGCAAGCTGTCACCGGATATAGCCATTCCTGCTAAAGATACAATGTAAGCTAAGTCGCTATTCTTTTCTCCGGCCAACATAAATGCAATTGTGCCGCCCATACTGTGTCCAATAATTCCTATCTTTTTCGGGTTGATTTCTTTTCGTGTTTTCAGGAAATTGACGGCAGCCGCAGCATCTGTTGCAAAATCTTCGAGAGTAGCTGTTTGATAATTACCGCCCGATTCGGCCACACCGCGGTCGTCGTAGCGCAACACTGCGATACCGTTGCGAGTCAGATAGTCGGATAACACTAAAAAAGGTCTGTGCCCGAATAGTTCTTCATCTCTGTTTTGTGGTCCGCTGCCGGTAACCAAAACTGCCACCGGGAAATTTTTGCCTTCTTTTGGAAACGTGAACGTTCCGGCAAGAGTAATTCCGGCCTCTTTATTTTCAAATCGAATGTTTTCGGAGTTATAGAGATATGGAGGTTTAGGGTCTTGCGGCCTTACCGTCGGAGTTAAACTTTCTTCCGTAGCTTGCGTTCGCGATAAATTTAACGGAAAAGTCATGCCGTTTTGCTTGAATGTACCAATTATAGAGTCGTTTCTCCATATTCCTTCGTATTGTACTCCTATATTAGTTATGGAGAAAGTTAACTTTGCATTTTCGAAACTAACTGTAGTTACCGGAATGCCTTTGGCTCCTTGAGCGGGACTATCCATTGTAGCCGAAAAAATACCTTCATTTTCACTGATGTTAATCACAAGCGGAAGTTTAGCTCCAACATTCAACACACCGTTCCAAGACCCTTCGATATCTTGAGAAAAAGACGATACTGCAAGCAACAGACTTACTGTTAATAAAAATATTCGTTTCATTATTTGATTTTTTTCGATTAATAAATAACTGTTATCAATACATACGTGATAATTTCGGATATAAGCATAACGACTGCAAACAATACGCCACATTTTACCCCTTTCAGATTAGTAGAAATCTTGAACGCTTGATACAACAAGGTGATTGACCAAACCAGCAGGATTATTGAGATTACTCCGAATACAAGCAACAAGCTATAATCCGAAAATGTGACTTCATTGTTAATAAATTTGTCTATATCAATGGATGCCAATTTGCGGCCAAACGCTAACGACAAGAAAGACATCAATATAAGAGGATATTTTGATAAGGTAACAGTTCCCAGAATATCCTGAAAACGAACATGCTTAGCAAATAATAATGCTGCTATATACATCACGGCAACAGTTACGGCTAACCCCAAGGCCTGAAGTGAAATTGCCAGTATCCATGTTATGTTTGGAACGACTTTTACCGAAATGCCATAAAAAACCGTATCGCCAAAATAACCCACAATAGTAGTTATACTTAATATTACGATACCGATACCGAAAGCTTTCCAACCGGCCACTTTTTCAAAAGGATTATAAACCCATTTCCATTTATTGCTCATACTTTGTTATTTTTAAAATGATTTCATCTAATAAATTTCGTACGGTAGGATAACTCAATCCCATTTGTTTGGCCATATCTTTCAGGCTGCCGCTGCATTTTACAAAATTCAGGATAAACGTTTGATCTTCTTGCGGCAAGCGGGCCAAAGCAGGTAAGTCGTAAAGTCCGATAACTTCCGTACCACATTGCTTACAACTCAAGCTTTTTACTTTCAGTTGCGATTGGCAGCCGGGGCATAAATAAGGTAGCATTGTCATTTTTTAATTTTTCATTATAATTTGTCGACAAATATAAACGATATTTTAATAATATCAAAATATGATTGAATAATATTTATTTATAATTGAAAATTATTAAAATTGTAAATATTAGCAAAGCATTAAATTAAAGTGTTGTCCTAAAAGTCCGCAGGACTAAATATGAATAACCCCCAATGAAGCGTAGCGATTGGGGGCTGACGTGAAACAATCCATCTACTCTCTCAACCCGGAGGGTTGAATATGTTTCAGTTCAACCCTCTGGGTTGACGAGGAGAGATCGACATTTACCCTTATCCCCCAATCGCTGCGCTTCATTGGGGGTTATTCATATTTAGTCCTGCGGACTTTTAGGGCTACATCGTAAAATAATATTTCGTCTATGAATGTTTTTTCACTAACTTTGTTGTGTCTAAACTAAGAAAATAAAATAATAAAATAAAATATGAAAACATTTACCAATGTAAAGGATCTGGGAAATCTCCAAGATGCCGTAAAAGAAGCTTTAGAAGTTAAGAAAAACCGTTTCGGATATAAACATTTAGGCGAAAACAAAACGCTTTTGATGGTTTTTTTCAATTCCAGTTTACGAACAAGACTAAGTACGCAAAAAGCTGCCATGAATCTCGGCATGAACAGCATTGTGTTGGATATTACCCAAGGTGCTTGGAAATTAGAAACCGAAAGAGGCGTTATAATGGATGGAGATAAAGCTGAACATATATTAGAAGCCATTCCGGTAATGGGTACTTATTGCGATATTATTGGCGTAAGGGCTTTTGCGCAGTTTGAAAATAAAGAAGATGATGTGAATGAAAAAATACTGAATCAATTTATTCAATATTCGGGACGACCTGTTTTCAGCATGGAAGGAGCAGCGGGTCATCCGCTACAAGCTTTTGCTGACTTGATTACGATTGAAGAATACAAGAAAACGCCCCGACCTAAAGTCGTTTTAACGTGGGCACCTCATCCTCGTGTCCTGCCGCAGGCGGTTCCTAATTCATTTGCTGATTTTATGAATGAGGCCGATGTGGATTTCGTTATTACTCATCCGAAAGGTTATGAGTTAGACGAGAGATTTGTTCGTGGTGCTCGAATCGAACACAATCAGGATAAAGCATTCGAGAATGCAGATTTTATTTATGCAAAAAACTGGTCGGCATTCCAAAATCCGCATTATGGTAAAATACTTAGTAAAAATATGGATTGGACTGTGGATGCAAAAAAAATGGGACTAACTAACAATGCTTATTTTATGCACTGCCTGCCGGTGCGAAGAAATATGATTGTAACGGACGAAGTAATTGAAAGTCCGCGATCCATAGTTATTCCGGAAGCTGCCAACCGCGAAATTTCTGCTGAAGTGGTCATTAAGCGAATGTTGGAAAGTTTATAATATTCTTTGATTTTTTCAACGAAATATTTATAGTAAAAGGACAGATTTTTTGAAAAAAGTATTATTTTTGTGCCAACTTTTTTTGTTAACAGCTAAAATAATTTTAATATCTAAACGTTGTACTTTTGTATATTCTTTAAATTTATCTCATGGCAGAAATAAACACATTTTACACTTTTGACAAATTCCTCAGTTATGAAGAATATGTTAAGAGACTTTTGGAAGAAAATGGAAGTGATTTTGTATTTAATGACAGTGCTGTGCATGCTTCAATTGTTATGAAATGCATTTTGAGAAACTCGAAAGAGGTAAACATGTATTGTGGAAAATTTTCTATTTTCAGGGATGGATTTAAAGATAAGATCGACCTTATACTTAAAGATGAAAGATATGAAGAATACAGAAGCAGTGTTGATTTCCAGAAATTCAAACCATATGATGATGCAGTAGAGGCATTAATTCATTTCTTTAAAGAAGGGGGTAGAATGGATGTTGTTGTAGATGAAGACATATCTTCTATCGCTAGGGAAAGTATATGGGGGAAAATAAGTGAATATTATTACGATAAAAAATTAAGATTTTATAAACGAGATAGTGCTACTGATCAATTGTCTCATTTCACGGTAGGCGACAAAAAAATGTTCCGTTTTGAAAATAGTAACATAAACAAAACTGCTCTTTGTTGTTTTAATGACACAAAAAATTCTTTGGCATTTGTAGACTGTTTCAATCTTATAAAACGTGATTCAAAAGAAATACTCCTATATACTAACATTCATGCCTACTAAATATTATGGGGGATTATTCTTTGTTGGGGAATGCACAAACGTTTATTGGGGCCTTGTTCACGTTGGCTGTATTGTGTCTTTTTTATGATAGAAATAATTTTTTTAATTCATTTCTTGGACATTTAAAAGAAGAGGTCAATGAAACGTTTAATAATATAATTTCTAGAATCCATAATATTTCAGAGGATAAATGGGAAAAAGATAATCGTTTTTTTTGTAAAGTTTTAGATTCTCAACAGAATGAATTAGAATCAGAGGAAAAGAAAACAGAATATTCTCAATTAAGACAGGAATTTTACAAAGTTAGTACCGAGATATCAATGTCAAAAGTCAGATTCAAGGTAGATAATGAAGGAACGAGGGCCAAAGCCTATGATATAATGGGAGCTGTTGAATCTGCCAAAGAGTTTGGTTTTGTAGCATTATACTCTTTCCTTTTTTGTGGTTTGGTGCTATCTTTGGATTGTTTTTTTATAAAAGAATCAGAATTCCTGCTGATTTTCTTGCATATTTTTACGATATCTTCTTTTGCATTCATGTTTCTTTTTTGGAAACATTTATGGAGCAAAGTAAAGTCAGACAATAATAAGGAAATTCCTGAATTCATGAGTCATATGGATACGCGATTTTCTTTCGTCGTTCTTTTCTTTTTTGTGTTTCTTCCTTTAATATTTCTTATTGTAATGGAATTGCTCCCTGTTTTAAAATATCGTTATTGGATTTGTTTGGGTGTTATTTTTCTTATTTTCTTGCTCGCATATTATTTTGGAAGTAAACAAAAATTTCGGACAATCATAAACACATGCAATTACAATAGTCTTTTTATGTTTTCGCATTTCTTGTATTTGCTTATTGGCTCACTTTTTATTTCTTTTATTTATTATGAATCGTTGACTTGTATACAAAAGTATAATACAAGTATCTTTTTTGATCAGAAGAATACAATTAAATATTTGATTTGCACATTTGCTATTACAAATGCGGTTTTCATTCCTTTTTTCTTGTCCTTTTTCAGATACAAAATAGTATGGGTGCGTTTTTGTTTCAAAATAAAAAAGAAAGAGAAAGAAAAAGATAAATCTGTTAGGAAGTTGGAAAAAGAATATGGTGAAATCATTGAAAAAATTAAAAATTTGGTCATCGAAAATACTTCGAAATGAAACAACCTTTGGCAGAACGTATGCGGCCGCGTTCTTTGGACGATTACATCGGACAGGAACATTTGGTAGGGCAGGGGAGTGTGCTCCGAAAAATGCTCGATGCCGGTCATGTTCCGTCTTTTATCCTGTGGGGGCCTCCCGGTGTTGGCAAAACGACTTTGGCGCAGATTGTGGCCAATAAGTTGGATATGCCTTTCTACACCTTAAGTGCGATTAATTCGGGGGTGAAAGATGTTCGTGAGATTATTGACAAAGCCAAAAGCGGAAGTTTTTTTCAATCCAAACGCCCCATTCTTTTTATAGATGAAATTCACCGTTTCAGTAAATCGCAACAAGATTCTTTGCTGGCAGCAGTAGAAACCGGAGTGATTACCTTGATTGGTGCCACGACCGAAAATCCTTCTTTTGAAGTTATTCGTCCGTTATTATCTCGTTGTCAGGTATACGTCTTGAAAAGCTTAGAAGAAAAAGACCTGCTGAAATTAATGGATAAGGCGTTGCACGAAGATGTCGAGCTGAAGAAAAAGAAAGTAGATGTAAAAGAAACAGCTGCTTTGATTCGTTTTGCCGGAGGCGATGCCCGAAAACTAATGAATATATTGGAATTGGTAGTTGAGGCGGATGACAAACAAGAAGTGGAAATAACCGATGCTATTGTAGTAGAAAAACTTCAGGAAAATCCGGCAGCTTACGATAAAGGCGGAGAAATGCACTACGATATTATTTCTGCATTTATCAAATCCATCAGGGGAAGCGACCCCGATGCTGCCATTTACTGGTTGGCACGCATGGTCGAGGGAGGAGAAGACCCCGAATTTATTGCCCGCAGGCTACTGATTTCTGCCGCTGAAGATATTGGTTTGGCCAATCCCAATGCTTTGTTGTTAGCCAATGCCTGTTTTGAGGCTTTAAAAAAAATCGGTTGGCCCGAAGGACGAATTATCTTGGCCGAAACGACCGTCTATTTGGCGACAAGTCCGAAAAGCAATTCTGCTTATTCTGCCATCGATTCTGCTATTGCTTTGGTTAAAGAAACAGGAAACCTTCCAGTGCCTTTGCATCTGCGAAATGCACCGACTCAATTAATGAAAGAATTGAACTACGGAAAAAACTACAAATATGCTCACGATTATGAAAATAATTTTGTAGAGCAAGAATTTCTTCCGAAAGAAATTTTAACCAAACGATTTTGGAAACCCCAAAATAATCCGGCCGAAGCAAGAACAGCCGAGTTTATGAAGAAATTATGGGGTGACAGATATTGAGAAATCCGGAACGGATTCAATATCGGTAGCCCGATGTGAAACATCGGGTGATGAAACGACAAGCCGAACCTAAGCCCAAGTGGCGAAGCCCCGAAACAACGTTTAATTATATTAACTGTTAACGATTAAATATATTTCATTAGTATTAAAATCAATTTCCCAATGTCCGTTTTCAGTCCCTTTCCATTGGTATTTGGCAGCCATTCTGTCCCACCAATTTTGAAATTTTGTGGTAGTTGTTCCCATATCGGTTACCAATTTTTCATACAAGACATCATCGTTATTTACAATTTTTGCCAACTCACTCAATCCGTTACGACGTTCAAACAAAGCTAATATTTCGTTTTTTTCTTCAGGGCTTACCTGTCCTACTTTTTGTTTCATATCAAATATGTTTTAAAATTTATCTTTTACTTCAAATGGATCAAAATAATCAATAGCTTTTATGGATTTGTCTTCCCATGCGCCAAGTTGTTGTAAATCAAGTAGTAAATTTCGACTTGCATTTCGTTCCAAATGCGCAACCACACATTGTTCGTGCGACGGTGTATTTACTTCTCGCGTTGTTTTACGATTCAACCAAACGCAACGTTTGCATTGATAGGCATCGCATTTTTGGCAAATCGGTGCGTTTGATAATTTGTATAAATGCTTATTTTTGATATCTATACAATTTGTTAAATTACCCACAGTGTCATTTTCGTCTTCCAAATAAAATGCAGGGCAGATGTAAAATTTACCATTAGGAGCCAACGTGATATTTTCAATTCCTGCGTTACAATTATTCATTTTTTCCAACAAAATACGGTCGGTCAAAAGATTGACTTGCGGGGAATTTTCTTGCAAAAAAATCTCTTTTACGGTATTTTTCAATTGTTCGAGCGTCTCTTTGTATAATGAAAAGTCATTTTCCGTGAATGTTTCTATATCTGTAATAATGATATTCAAACGACCGTCATGCGCGAATGTAGAGACGTTGCGCGCAACGTCTTTACCGTTTGCACGCAAAACAAAAATCTTGTCCTTGTTTTCTTCTGTCTTTTCTGTAGAAAATTCTTTACAGGAATTAAATACCACCACATCAGCATTTTTCAATTGTATTTTTTGAGGTGCAATTTTGTGATGGTCAATCGTTTCTATCTCTTTTTGATATTCAGCAGGAATTTCGTAATCGGGATAAACAAACTGTATCATTAAATTTTGTTTCATAGCAAACAAAATTCCGGCTTTCAAATCAGAAAGTGAAATTAGGCGTTTTACCTTTTTCGGATTTTCATAATGACAATACGACACAGAGGTATCATCTAATAAGATAACTAAATATTGCAGCATAATTCAACAGATTACAGATGTTTCTTTCTTTTCAAAATTTTCACGTTGCCCCTCTAACTCCAATTTGCGGTAGAGCTTATTCCAATAGTAATTGTTGGTTCTGACCCGCGCCTTGTGCATTTTGCAGATAGCAGTTGCTCGCTGATAAATAGTATTCGTTTCGGCAGCATCGTAATTTTCGCCCTGACACCATGCGCAACCGCTTGCGACTTCACATTCGATACATTCCTGCAAACTTTGCGTGCACCGGTTGAGCGTGAGGTATGGTCGCAACAAATTTTGATTAATGCCTTCATGCACATTGCCGATAATCGCTGTTTTTTTATTCCGTAACGAATATTGCACAAAACGTGTACAAGGGTAAAACATACCGGCAGCATCGACCGCCAACATCATGCCTGCTCCACACCAATTTTGGTTTTCACGCACTTTATCCATTGGTTTTCCGATAAATTCAGTAAAAAACGAACAAGCATACTCTTTGTAATATTCGCTATCGATAATAACATCTGCCAATTGTATTAATTGTTCTTCAAAAAGCAAATCGTCGTTTTCTTGCCAAACATCTTCAAATACACAATTGATATTTACTTCCTTGATTCCCAAAGAGTAAAGATGCAATACGCTTTCCTTGATATACGGAATATCGGGACTGCTAATTGTTACTTTCGTACCACCATGTGGAAATTGTTGTAACCACAACGGAATATTTCGTGCTACATCATCATAAGAGCCTTTTCCACTTTTATATATGCGATTTAAATCGTGTTTCGTTTGCGTGCCGTCAATGGTAATACCGATGCTCAAATGATTATGATTTTTCCTGATAAAGTTTTGCACTTTCTCCTCGTGGTAATTGATACCATTGGTCGAAAAGCTGAAACGATAGGAGTTAAACCAGTGATGCTGTTTTTCGTAAAGTTGGATTTTGATGTAATCGCAAATTTTATCAATCAAATCAATTTCGAGAAAAGGTTCGCCACCGATAAAATCCCAAATAACAGAGCTTTCGCTATATAAATCCTTATTACTTAGAATATAGTCAATAGCTTGCTTTGCTGTTTCAAAAGACATTCGTTCGCTAATATTTTTACCGACCAAGTAACAGTATTTACAAACGAGTTGACAATCCTTGGTCACAATAAAGGTAATGGATTTGGCATGACCTTCTTTCCATTCCATACTTGGTTTTTTTGTCTGTTGCATATATCTAACTTGATGACCCTGAACAATAACTCTTGCACGAACCTCTGCAACATGAAGTGCAATTATTTGCGCAATTTCGGAAACAAGACGTTAGGCAGTAATTGGAACAAGAATTTGTGCAGCTAGTTGAGCATCCTGCTGATTTTGAACCACCTTTGCAATTATTAATACAAGCAGTCATGCAACTTCCATAGCAATTCTCAGTACAAGAATAAGAACAGTATTTACCACAAGTATTGGAAGACACGGAGGCGCAACCCTGAGCACAAGATGAAGTACATGTTTTACATTTTGCCGAACCGGAACAAGAACCGCTACAAGTAGAACCACAACCGGAGCAGCCACTGCCTGAGGATGTACCACTGCAAGTTCCACTACAAGTTCCTGAACAAGAACCACTGCAATCGGAACAGCCACCTCCAGAAGAACTACCAGTACAAGTTCCTTCACAAGTTCCTGTACAATAACCACTGCAATCGGAACAACCGTAAGAATCTTCACCGGAATCATATCCGTCGTCGGGTTCTTTATCACAAGAAATCAGATTACTTCCTAAAAACATTACTCCCAAAATTGGCAATACACCTTTTGCCGCTTTTTTGAAAAATCCTCTTCTCGAAAGAATTTCTTCGTTTTTGTCTTTTTCTTCCATAAAACTAAAACATTAAAAATGAGTAAATTATATATTATTTTATCATAAAGACAACTTGAAATTTTAAAAATAAAAAAGCGTGAAACTCAACTGTTTCCCGCTGTAAGTGGTATTTGGCGTAACCTTGTAATCAAGAAACCAAGCCAAGTTCACGCTCATCACGCGAACATTCAACTCTTTCTTTGATTACTTTACTGTCGTTTAATCGCCAAATTTTCTTACAGCAAGAAGAAAGCTAATGCTTTTTTAAAATGTCTGTGCGTATTGCTACACGATTTTTATATCATACACAATTAATTTCGTTAATTATTCCAACACAAAAATACAATTATATTTTTAAAAACAAGATTTTTTCACATATTGTTTCAAGTTGTTTCGGGGCTTCGCCACTTTAGATGTGGTTTATTCGTTTCATCACCCGACGTTTCACGTCGGGCTACCTATATCTTATCCGTTCCGGATTTTTAACTCACAACTTTTACTTTACTTCCGATAAATCCGAAGAAGGAAATATACAAGAAACAGAATAAAGGTATAAAGAACCCGATACTCATATTTTCGGCACCGATAAATCCCATCAAAGATGGTGCAATTGCTCCTCCAACGATGGTTAAAACTAATATGGAAGATGCCGTTTTTGTTTGTTTTCCTAAGCCTTTTACGCCCAGCGCAAAAATGGAAGGAAACATAATCGACATAAATAAATAGCACATTATCAGGGAAATAACGCCAAAGCGATTGTGATTCATTGTTACTACAACCATTAACAGAGTATTGATAAGCGCGAAAATTCCTAAAAGCGTTCCCGGCTTAATCTTGCTCATAAGCATACTTCCGGTGAAACGACCTACGGCAAAGAGGGTCATTCCTCCGAATCCGAGTAATAATCCGCCTTGCATTTCGGTTAATTGGAGTGATTTTACTTCTATCGTGTAGTTAATAAAAAAACTTCCGATTCCGGTTTGTGCAGCCACATACAAAAACTGGGCAATAACAGCAAAGACAAAATGTTTTTGTTTGATTAAAGGAAGATTCGAAGACAATGATTTTTGGGCGGATTCTTCAGGAGTGTCATCTGCGTTAATTTCCGGAAGTTTGGCAAAAATAAAAAGTAGTAATACGACCAAAACGATTATACCCAATCCAACATATGGAGGAATCAGAGCAGAATTGTCGGTTTGTTGTTCTATGATTGTTGAAATTTCCTGCACTGTGTTTTGTACTCCGCCAAAGACTTTTTCAACGGCATTGATGAATAATTCAAAGATTGATTTATCGGATTCGTTCTTGAATATCAATACAGACCCAACCAACGGCCCTAATATCCAACCGATTGCATTGAATGTTTGCGCCAAATTGATGCGACTGGCTGCCCTTTCGGGAGAACCCAGTACAATGGTATACGGATTGGCTACGGTTTCGAGGAAAGTCAGTCCCGAAAACAAGATTAATAAACCAAGCAAAAAAGCCCAAAATGTATTAATCCCAACTGCGGGTACAAACCAAAATGCTCCGATTGCAAACAATATCAAACCGAGAATGATTCCTGCTTTATAACCAAATCTTTTAGCAATTAATCCGGCCGGAATGGCCATCAGGAAATAGGCTCCGTAGGCAGAAGCCTGAACGGCTCCGGATTCGGCTTTCGTGAGAAACAGCGAATCCTGAAAATGCTTGTTCAGAACATCTAATAGGCTATGGGCAAATCCCCAAAGCAAAAATAAACCGGTAACGAGAATAAACGGAAAAAGGTAATTTTCTCCTTTTTTTCCGGTAAACATACTTTGTTTTTTTGAGTTATTCATGGTATTTCTTTTTCCCTAATATGTAAATTTCCAAATCATTTATTTCTTTTTCTGAAAGGGTAGAGTAGTTGTCTTTTCCTGCATTGACAATAATGCGACAAGCCATTTCGAAAAATACGGCTTTTTGGAAAGCATCGTCGAAATCTTTTCCGCAGACGACTTGTCCGTGGTTACTCAGCAAAATACAATCATGATTTTGCATGATCTCAGTCACGGCTTTGGCCAATTCTTGAGAGCCGGGACGAAGATAAGGAATAACCGGAATTTCTTTTCCGCAATAACATGGAACTTCCAGTGTCACATTGAAATCTTTGGGTTTGTCTTTCAGGCATGAAATAATAGTCGCATATTCCGATTGGAAATGCAGCACAACATTTACATCTTTCCGTTGACGTAAAATACCCAAATGGAACAAACTTTCCATCGAAGGCTTGGGACCGTCGATATGGTTGCCCGTTGAAATTTCGCATATCGCTATATTTTCTTTTTTCAGGTGAGAGAGCCACGAACCGGTTCCTGATACCAAAGCGATGTTTTCGTTTGCTCTCCACGATAGATTGCCACTACTACAAAGCTGTAGTCGTTCTTTCCCCACGCGATGCGCTTGTTCTATGAATATTGAAATTTGTTCTTCTGTTATCATGGTTTCCCTTTTGTGACAAAGATAGGAAAAGTTTGCTAATCCAAACGCAGTGATTATTCGATTTTGAAAGAAACAGAATGCGTATTCCCTTCATTATCAACTACAGTCATTACATGGTTACCAACCGGTGGAATTAGCGCCATTTTATGAAAATATTCCGTAGAGCCGACATAATCTTCATCTAAATGCCAATACACGGTGGCATTTGGATGAAGATGTGCTAATTCAAATACAAGTTCTCCCTGACTGCCATCCATTTGTTTAGTCATAATAATCTTGGCTCCGCTTTGAGGATAAACAAATTGCATTACGCGAAACTCCCCGTTTCCGTCACAGCCGGGTTTGAAAGGTGGCAGGTTTCGGTAAGCAGTGTGATGCTGTTTGTAAAACATAGCCCATGCGGGAGGTAACACAAACCATGATTTCTGTTTGATGCCGTCGTTTCCTGCACAATTTTCATAAACCCGGAAATGTTCGTCTTCGGTTACATTTACCAATACATGGTAAGGACAGGCATCGGTTTTCAATCCGCTCGAACAAATCAGAATGGTATCGCTTTCTTCGCAATAAGGCCCTTTCAGACAGCCGCTTAATTTGCAAACTTCAGCCTCGACAAATACATTAGGTGGTGTTTGAAACCACGTTGAGGAAGGTAGTATGTTGAAAATGTCGAACATAATTGGCCCGGCAGTTCGGGCACCTGTTAATTCGGGTTTGCCATCTCCGGCAGCATTTCCTACCCAAACACCGACTACATATCGTGGAGTTATGCCTACTGCCCAAGCATCTCGAAATCCGTAACTTGTTCCGGTTTTCCAAGCGATTTCCTGTATGGAAGAAATATGTCGCCAGTCGATTTCTTCCGGCCGGTTTACTTCTTTTAATGCCTGAAAAGTTTGGTAAATAGCACCGATTCTGTCTTCATCCGGATGATGAGTTGTTTTATTTTTCTTGGTATGTTGGGTTGGTAATAATTCGGGATATTCTGTTGAGATTTCCTGTTGAGCAATATATCCGTTAAGTTCTTTGGCCATGTTATTGTATGCGGAAGTAACATCCCAAAGAGAAACTTCAGCTCCACCTAAAATAAGCGATAATCCGTAATGTCCGGCCGGCCGGTTCAAAGTTGTAATGCCTGATTTTTTCAGGTAATCGTAAAATTTAGGAGTGCTGTATTGTTTCAATTCCTGTACGGCAGGAACATTCAGCGAGCGCGCCAACGCTTCTGCGGCAGGCACTGCTCCGTTGAATTGCCGGTTGAAATTTTGCGGTATAAATCCGTTGATATTGAGCGGAACATCTGGGATTAACGTTTTGGGCAATAAATCTCCTTCTTCCAACATAGCGCAATAAAGGAATGGTTTTAAAATACTTCCGGAACTTCTTGGCGAACGGATAACGTCGACTTGATTCCCCGAATTTTTATTGTTGAAATCCACATTGCCGCAATAAGCCACAACTTGGTTTTTTTGCACGTCGATTACGATAGCAGCCATGTTTTTTATGTTACTGCGAACAAACTCTTCGTGCCATTGATTCAGAATGTTTTCGACCTGCATTTGCAACCCTTTTTCAACAGTAGAAACGCAATAATTTCCTTTGTTGTTTTTGTAAAAATAACTGACTAAATGAGGTGCTATTTGCGGTAACGGCAAGGGCGATTCGGGTAAAGTTTCGTATAATGCCAATTCGTAAGTCGATTCATCAATAATATTTTTGTCGTACAATTTTTTCAGCAGGCGGTTTCTTTTAACCTCTAATGTTTTCCTGTTTTTTGACAAGTGAATAGATGCGGGAGCGTTAGGGAGTACGGCCAAAGTCGCAGCTTCTGCCCACGATAAATCGTTGGAAGAATGACCGAAATATCTCCATGTGGCGGCATCCAATCCGACGACATTTCCCCCGAAAGGTGCGTGAGAGGCATATAGTGCGAGAATCTTTTCTTTCGAATAACGAAATTCCAAACGAGTTGCCCAAACCATTTCGATTAGCTTTTCTCCGAAAGTTCGTTTCTTTTTCCGGGCAAGGCGGATGGTTTGCATGGTGATGGTACTTCCTCCGCTTGTAATGCGTTTGGATTTGAAATTCTGCAAAGTCGCTCTCCCGATAGATAAAGGATTTACACCCCAATGCCTGTAAAAATATTGGTCTTCAAATTGAGTGATACAAATTTTGAATTTTTCCGGAATCGTATCTGTGGGCGGAAATCTCCATTGGTTGTCTGTGGCGATGCGGGCTCCGAGTAATTCGTGATTCCGGTCGGTAACTACAGTAGAGTAGGGAGTGTTGAATAGTTGTTTTGGTAGGCAAAAAAAGTATAATACTGTTAGTAAAACAACAAACAATATTATACCTTTCTTTTTTTTATTAAGTTTTGTGTACAAACTTTTATTCTGCCTTTACCCAATATTGGTTACGTCCTAACATTCCGAGTTTGTCGATAGCTCCACGCAATTTCAGTTTTTCACTTTTTTTGTCGTAAGTGATCGTGACGTAATATTTATCACCACTTGCGGGGTCTAAAATAAATCCACCGTCCAATTTATCACCTTTCTCTTTCATATCGGTGATAATAACCATTCCTAAGATGGGTTTGTCCTTGTTTCCGTCTTTGCAATTGACGCATTTTTTGTCAGGATCTTTGAAAAGTTTTTCTATTTTGCCATAATATTTTCCGTCTGCGGCTTTATAAATATTGACAATAGATTTTTCTTCACCTGTTTTATCATCGATGGTTTTCCATTTGCCGACAATACTACTTACTTGCGAAAATGCTGAAAATGAACAAAATAGAAGTGCTAAAAATAATAAACGTTTCATAAATAAATTTTTTAATTCGAGTGCAAAAATAACGAAAAAATATTATTTCAACCCTCTATTTTCAAGTAAACCATCAATATGCGGTTCTGCACCTCTGAAGTTGCGATACATCACATCGGCTTCTTCGCTGCCACCGGGTTCTACAATGAATTTGCGATATTTTGCTGCCACTTCCTTATTGAAAATATCTCCGGTTTCGACAAATGCTTTGAATGCGTCGGCATCCAATACTTCCGACCAGATGTAGCTGTAATATCCGGCAGTATATCCTCCGCCCATGACGTGGCGGAAATAAGTACTGCGATAACGTAGCGGAATTTGAGAGATTAATCCTCTGTCGGATAATGTTTTCGCTTCAAATGCAAGTACATCGAAATCTTTGGGTAATGCTTTTGTATGATAATCCATATCTAAATAAGATGCAGCCAAGTATTCCGTAGTTCTGAAACCTTGTCCAAATTTAGATGCTTTGTCTATTTTCTCGACTAATTCCTGCGGAATCACTTCTCCTGTTTCGTAATGCTTGGCATATTGTGCCAATACTGCCGGTTCGAAAGCCCAGTGTTCCATTATTTGCGAAGGAAGTTCTACGAAATCCGTGGGTGTATCTGTGGTTCCTATGTAACGAACATTTTTGAATAAATTATGTATCGCGTGACCAAATTCGTGAAAAAAAGTTTCCGTTTCGTCGGCACTCAACAATGCCGGTTTACTTTCGCTTGGAGGAGAAAAATTGCAAACGATATAGGTAATCGGAATGATGCGGTTACCGTTTGCATCAACAGACGGGTCGCGATAAGTTCCACACCAAGCACCGCCTCTTTTGGTGCCGGGACGTGCTGATAAATCAATGTACAAAACGCCTAATTCTGTTTTGCCATCGGCATCTAAGCAAACGAATGCTTCTGCATCGGGATGAGGTTTCGGAACGTTTTCCAATGCTGTGAAAGAAATTCCCCACAATTGGTTACACAACCAGAAAATACCATCTCTTACATTTTCCGATTTGAAGTATGGGCGTACCATTTCGTCTGAAAGGTCATATCTTTGTTGCTTGATTTTTTCGCTGTAATATCTCCAATCGGATGCCTCAAATGGAGAGAGTTCGGACAACGCCTTCATATCTTTCAATTCGGTGTTTGCCATCTTCAATGCAGGAGTCCAAATTTGATCCAATAATTTGTATACAGCTTGAGGTGTTTTTGCCATTCGTTCTGTCAAAACATAATCGGCAAAATTTTCGTAGCCCAACAATTTTGCTTTTTGACTTCTCAAATCAATCAGTTTTTGAATAATTTCTTTATTGTCTTTGTCATTATTATTGTTGCAGCGATTCAAGTAGGCGTTCAACATTTCTTCTCGTGAAACGCGCATATCAGAAAATTGCAGGAATGGCATTATGCTGGGGTTATCCAATCCGAACTGAAAACCTTCTTTCCCGGCTTTTTTTGCTCTTTTCTCAGCAGATTCTATCAGGTCTTCGGGTAATCCAGACAGACTTTCGTCATTCTCGATAAGTAGTTCATACGAAGCCGTTTCGGCCAATACGTTTTGTTCGAAAGCAGTTTCCAAAGTCGAAATTTGTCCGTTGATGTTTTTTAGAGATTCTTTGTCTTCCGGAGATAATAATGCACCGTTACGAACAAAACTTTTATAAGTTTCTTCCAATAATTTGGCATCTTCTCTATCTAAATTATAGTTGTTTTTATTGTCGTATACAAATTTAACTCTTTCAAACAGAGCAGGATTCATAAGTATATTATCGGAATGAGCAGATATTCTGGGCGCTATTTCCGTTTCCAATTTCAACAATTCGGGAGAACTATCCGCACTTGTAGCACTAGAGAATATTAAAGCTATTTTGTATAGCAAATTGTGCGAACGATCTAATGCAACGATGGTGTTTTCGAATGTAGCTTCCGATTGGTTGTCGATGATGGTTTGTACATCTTTTTCTTGTTGTATAAAGGCTCTGTCGAATGCATCTTTGTAATGTTCCAAAGTGATTTTTTCAAATGGAGGTAATTCGTAAGGGCCTTCCCATTGTGTAAGAAGTGGATTTGTTTCTTGTTTGTTGCAACTCATAAGAGCGAGTAATAAAAGTGAAATAAATAGCAGTTGTTTCATAAATAATATGTTTTTAATCCATTGTTAAAATCATGTTTTTTTCCTCAGCCATTCTTCTCATATTAAGAATAGCATAGCGCATACGTCCCAATGCCGTATTGATGCTTACACCGGTAATGTCTGCAATTTCTTTGAAACTTAAATCCTGATAATAACGAAGGATTAAAACTTCTTTCTGATTGTCGGGAAGATATTCAATCAATTTTTTTACATCGGCCATAATTTGATCTTTGACCAATTCATCTTCGATTGTTCCGTCTGAAAATTTTTGATTATTAAACAAATCAACTTCAAATTCATCATTCGAAATCATTTGCTCATTTTTTTCCTGACGGTAATTGTCGATGATTAAATTGTGTGCAATCCGGCTGATCCATGCGCGAAACTTTCCGTTTTCGGTGTATCTGCCCTGTTTTATAGTAAGGATAGCCTTAACAAAGGTTTCTTGGAAGATGTCTTCAGCCAACTCCGTATTGCGTACTATAAAATAAATATAGGAATAAACGTTGTCCTTGTGACGATTCAATAAAACATCAAAGGCAGCGTTGTTGCCCTGAGCATAAGATTGTACCAACATTTCGTCGGTCATAGTTCTTAATGTTGTCATTACTTTTAGATATTAAATTCAAAAGTAATTGTGTGCGATAGGCGTATAATTTTAATGGTTTGAAGTGCAAAGATATGAAATATTATTTGAAAAAACAAATAAATTAGAGAATTTCACTCAAATGACAGGTAATATGTTAAGCGTTTCAGGTCATTTTCAGAGAATTCTTCCAGCAAAGCCAACTCGGAAATATCCCGGATTTTGCTTTTCTTTTTCCGCAATTCAATGATAACTTTTGCTTGATAAAAGTTAATGTATGGATGCGATTTCAATCTGTCGAGCGAATATTGATTTACTGAAACTGTTTGTATATGCGGATTTTCTGCGATGCTAACGTAAGGTGATATTTTCAGAAACAAGTCATTATCTATACCGTAAACTTCTTTCAACTGCTCGATAGAATAAAATCCGCCAAGTATTTCCCTGTATTTTACAATTCGTTGAGCAAATCCGGAACCGATAAACGGAATTTTTTTCAGTTCGGCAGTATCGGCGTTATTTATATCAATGAATATTCCGAGCGTGATTTTCTCCTGTTTTTGTATGGGCGGAGTATTTTCTTTTTGAAGAAATGAAATTTTGTTTGTGGAATCTTTTATTGTAATCTGTTGTTTTTGAATTGGTTGATTTTCCGGTTTAATTTGGACATACGGTTTTAATCTTTTAAAATCGTCGATAGTTAATCCATAAATTTTTGCCAAATCATCAGGTGTTTTGAATTTTCCACCTTTATTTCGGTATTTGATAATATTTTGAGCAATATAAGGTTTTAGTCCCAATGAGACAAATGTGGAGTGATCGGCCGAATTAGGGTCGAATGGTTTTAATACGATGGTTGTTTCGTTGTCTGGCAAGTATTTGATAGTGTCTTCTTCTTGGTAACCGATGACTTGTTCCTGAGCAATATTATTTTCTTCGGAAAGAGGTTCTTTCTTTGAGAAAGCGAATTTTCCGATGCAGATGCCGGCAATTAGAGCCAATAGGATTAAGATACCTTGGCGTTCTTGTTTTGTAAAGCTAAAAAAATCTTTCCACATGATTGTAGTATTTTACTCAATTTGGTTTAGTTAAACAAAGTTTGTGTCCGTCATTGCGAGGAGGAACGACGAAGCAAACCAGCTTCTTAATTCCATTCTTTTATTTCTTCCCATAAATCCTTCCAATCTGGATTCATATCTTCTATAAGTTTTAATTTTGCTTTTCTATTTCCTCCTTTTATGCGTTTTTCTTCTGCAATAGCCTCTTCTATTCTATTAAACCCTTGATAATAGACTAATGTATGGCAGCTATATTTTGCAGTAAAACTATCGACAAATGCGTTAGTCTTATGTCTCCACACACGGCCTCGAAGGTCGCTTGTAACACCTGTGTATAGGGTTCCATTACGTTTATTTGTCATTATGTATACTGTACCTCCTCGTATCATGTTCAATTTTCTGGTTTGCTTCGTCGTTCCTCCTCGCAATGACGGACACAAACTTTGTTTAACTAAACCAAATTAAATCTTGATTTTAAGCAACAAATTACTATCTGCTTTATTATTTCCCTCAATTTTTTCCAAATCCGAACTGATTTCGTTTCTGTCGAAATAATGAGTCCAAGCTATTTTAGCATAGATAGTTATGTTTTTAGCGAGATTGAGTTTCAATACGGAATATGTTCGGAAACCTTCACCATAAAAAGAAGGAAAACTAAAGGCATACAAGATGTTTTTTTCATAAGTACACATCCTTGAATTCCAATCATCGGTTTTGAAATAAGCAATTCCACCGTCTATTTGAATTGGGAAATCGGAGAATTGATACCCTATGGTTTGTGCAATCATCCAGCCATGACTTTTTTCTTTGGCTGTTTCCGTGTAAAGGGTATAATCTAATTGCAGCCGGGACTTAAACCCTGAAACGTTTTGATAATTAAGCTGATAACGAATCTTTTTTTGTTTGTATGGCAGTACGGAGACCATCTTTGCATTGTCGGGAGTATAATTCTTTTCCTTGATTTTATCTTTGTAACGGAGATTCATATCCCAATTATTTCGCGGGCGATAACTGATTTGCGCCAAAAAATCGCTGCCTTCACTGGGCATATTTATTCCGTATTTCAACCACGGAAATTTGAAGGAGTCGATATAAGCGGATAATTTCCAGTGCTTTTTCAATTTGATATCGGTTCCGAAGTAAATTCCCGATTCGTTTTGAACGGTTGAACCTTCGGCAAACGCTTTTCCGTAATGAGATTGGTAATCTTTTTGGTAATTGCGGTAAGAGGCAACAAAAGCGATGAACGACGCAGGACTGAATTGCAACGTATTGATAGTTGCAAAAGCATTGTTTTTACTCATAGCCGTTTCACCCTGAAAAAACAAAAACTTCCGGTGAAAACCATAATTAACACCTATATTATAATTGTCTTTTTCTCTCAAATAGAATAAATTATACGCTTGTGGAGTCGGAGATAAAGTTTTTCCTCCGAAATCGTAATACGCTGCACTCGCTCCTGCATTGAAACCTGCGATTTTCCATTGAAAATTAACTCCGTATAGATTCAGTTCAGCTTGATTTTTCTTTTCCAAATCTTTGTGAGTACGGTTATATCCATCGGTTTTGAATGAAATAATATCGATATCAGTAACGGTTGCATCTGCCTGTTTATGAGAATACAGTATATCGACCGTACAGTTATTTATTCCCAAAGTCAGTGCAGCACCTCGCAAATAATCAATTTCGTTGGTCGAAAAATGCCGCTTAATTCCGGAGTTTTTCTTATTGATATTGGTTACATCTGATGTTTTTCCCATGATAAAATCGGTATTCAACACCAAACCCTGACCGAAAGATGCTTTATAATCTCCCAATAATAAGGTTTTTACAATTCCGATGTCTTTTATTGCGAAATGAATTGAATAATAATCGAATCCTTTGTGATATTTATTCCAAAAAGGCTCGCCTGCATCTTTTTCTCCTACCAAACCGAACTGTATTTTGTTTTTATATGAAAAACCATATTTGGCCGACAAATAATAAGGTTCGCCTAAATAATGTTTATTCGGATTTTTAGCTAATTCTTCTTCTGTAGGCGTATGATAACCTGCTTTTTCCTGAAAACAATAATCAGAACGCAAAAGAATTTCGTGTTTACCATATTTAAACGCTTGCTTGAGATTCAGCTGTTCGTGAGATTTCATTTCTCCTGCATAGACAAACGGAAGTAGCCGGTTGATGGTTTGCATATCTAATGCTTCTACATTTTTCAGTTCATAAATACTTTGTATGGGAGCATATTTATAAATGTAGTACAATAAATTCTCGATTTGCAGTTCTGAGAGAAAAGGCAAACGCTCCAAATCAGATTTGGTGACAGTGTTCAGGTTGAAAGGATTATCACTCAGATAAGAAAGCTCATCAAACAGGTTCTCGATATAGGTACTTTCGGTTTCGGAATCTGACAATTCCTCTACATACTCCATCCATGCTGAATTTTGCGCTACAGCAGGCGCGCATAAAACTGTGGGGAAACAGAGTGCTACAAAGCACATCTTTTTAATGTTTGGTAACATCATGAGTTGTTTTGATTTTTGTTTTGATTATTTAACAGGCCAAAGGTAGAATTTTTTTTATCTTTGTAAAAGATATGAACAAAAATTTTTTTCACATACTTTGTTGTTGGTCGTTTTTCTCTTTCTTGTGCGGAAATTTATCTGCTCAACAACAGGAAATATACTCTCCATATACGGAAAATGGCGATTCACTCACACTAATCGTATTGCCTGATGTGCCGGTATATCCTCCGGTGCAATTCGGAAATGAAAAGCGAGCCATGGAATATAACAGGATGGTTAGAGATGTTAAAAAGACATTACCTCATGCCAAAATGATTTATGCGACTTTAATAGAAACTTGTGAATACATCGAAAGACTCCCCAACAGCAAAGCAAAAGAGGCGCATCTCAAACGAATGGAAAAAGAATTATTCGAAGAATATAAACCCATCCTGAAAAAATTGACGCTCACTCAAGGTAAATTGTTAATCCGGTTGGTAGACCGGGAATGTAATCAAACTTCTTACGAATTGGCAAAAGCTTTCTTGGGACCGATACGAGCAGGATTTTGGAACTTTTTTGCCGGAATGTTTGGTGCCAGCCTGAAATCGGATTGGGACCCGGAAGGAAGAGATGCTGAGGCCGAGAGAATTGTTAAATTAGTGGAGGCCGGAGTGTTGTAAATTAAAAAAGGCCACCCTCGCGATGAAGATGACCTCTTTGTATGAAATAAAAGCTTACACTCTTTTTTCTTTGATTCTTGCTTTCTTTCCGGTAAGTTTACGCAAATAGTACAATTTTGCACGACGAACTTTACCCACTTTGTTAACAGCAATACTGTCGATAAAAGGAGAATCCATTGGGAAAATACGCTCAACTCCAACGTTTTCCGACATTTTTCTTACTGTAAAACGTTTTTTGTCGCCATGTCCGGCAATTTTGATAACAACACCGCGATACAACTGGATACGCTCTTTGTTACCTTCTTTAATGCGATATGCTACTGTTACAGTATCTCCACTTTTGAATTTGGGGAGTTCTTTTTCCGCAGCAAACGCTTGTTCTGCAACCTTAATTAAGTCCATTTTTATATAGCTTTTATATATTAGTAAAATCGCAATATACACGGGCTACTCAAAATTCCCGTCAGAGATTACGCAAAGCGGGCACAAAGGTGCAAATAAAATTTTAGATTTGCAAACTTTATGCTAACTTTGCATAAGATTAAAATTCCTAAAGCAACAACATGAATAAAATAAAAATATTTTTCCTAATTACATTTACATTTTTCATGAGCATTCAGGCTCAAAATCAACCCAATCTATATAAAAAAGTCGATTTAATTAAGATGAATCAATGGGTTGATTCGATTTTTAACCAAATGACTTTCGATGAAAAAATCGGACAACTTTTCATGATTGTAGCCGACCCCGGAACCGGAGAAGTGAATACGAAAAAAAATATTCGGCATATCAATGAGCAAAAAATCGGAGGGATGCTTTTCTCCAAAGGAATGTTGAGCAATCAGGCTACCAGTACAAATGCTTATCAGAAAGCGAGCAAAATTCCTCTGCTGATTTCGTTCGATGGAGAATGGGGATTAGCCATGAGGTTGGAAAACACGCCATCGTTTCCTAAAAACATTACATTGGGAGCCATACAAGATAATCGCTTATTGCATGAATATGGGAAGGAAGTCGGACGACAATGCCGGGAATTGGGTGTTCAAATCAACTTTGCTCCGGTTTTGGATGTTAATACAAATCCCGATAATCCGGTTATAGGCTACCGTTCATTCGGAGAAAATCCTTTAATGGTGGCTGAAAAAGGAATCGCCTACTCTGCCGGATTGGAAAGCAGAGGAGTTATTTCTGTGGCGAAACATTTTCCCGGTCATGGCGACACTTCGGAAGATTCGCACGAAACGCTGCCGATTGTCAATAAAAGCTTGGAGCAAATAAAAAATGAAGACTTACTGCCTTTCAAATACTATATTGATTTAGGATTTGCAGGCGTGATGTCAGGGCATTTGTCTGTTCCTGCGTTAGACAACGTAACCGGAAAGCCAACTTCGCTATCGCCTAAAATTATTACCGACCTGTTGCAAAAAGAAATGAATTTCAGCGGACTTGCTTTTACCGATGCTTTGGTGATGAAAGGCGCTTCGGCTGAAACAGAGAGTGTTTGCGTAGATGCCCTTTTGGCAGGAAACGATGTGTTGTTAAGTCCGGGTAATCCTATCGCAGAATTTAACGCTGTTAAAAGAGCCGTTCAAAGAGGCATTATCGACACGAAGTTGATAGACGAAAAATGCCGGAAAATTTTGAGTTATAAATATATTGCCGGATTAAATGAATATAAACCCATTGATTTGAACGGATTAAGCGGCCGGATTAACAGCGAGTATGCTCGTTGGCTGATTGGAAAACTAAGCGATGAGGCTATCACGTTGTTGAAAAACGATAGTGCTGCTGTTCCGGTCAAAAATCTGGAAAATAAAAAAATAGCGGTACTCTCTATCGGAGAGGCCGACCGAACGGAGTTTCAAAAAATGCTTTCCAATTATAAACAGGTCGATTTTTTCAATATTCCTCGCAACGCAACCGATGCTGCTGTTGATAAAGTATTTCGTTCTTTATCCAAATATGACTTGATTATTTGCGGTATTCATTATTACAAAATGCCGGATTATCCGCAATTGCAAAAGTTGTCGAAAGAAAAAGATGTTTTCCTGTCTTTTTTTGTTACTCCTTATTATATGTCAAGATTCCGACCGAGTATTACCAACGCTAAAGCAGTTATTTGCGGATATGAAAATATTCCGGAAACACAAAAATCGACAGCGCAAGTGATTATGGGAGGGATTCCGGCCAAAGGTAAATTGCCGGTAACCATTGCGGGTTTATTCAGAGTCGGAGAAGGATTCGAAACCTCAAAAACAAGATTGGCTTACCAATATCCGAGAGAAGTAAACCTTTCGGAACGTAAATTATCTCGAATAGATGCGATTGTGCAAGAAGGAATTAAAAATCAAGCATTTCCGGGATGTCAGGTTTTGATTGCGAAGAATGGTGCCATCGTTTATAATAAATCATTCGGATATTTCGACTTTGCCAAAACGCATGCAGTCAAGAATTCCGACGTTTACGATTTGGCATCCGTTACCAAGGCAGCGGCAACTCTTCCGGCTGTTATGAAAGTATACGATGAGAAAAAATTGAAATTAACAGATTATTTGAGTACTTATATCCCTCAATTAAAAGTGGATGAAAAAGAGCAGATTACTGTTAAACAGGCGTTATTTCACGAATCGGGATTTGCCTCGTTTCTTCCTTTTTATAAATTAGCTATTGATACTGCTACACTGAACACCGCTCCGTTGTATTCAACCAAGAGAGATGCAACCTACCGGATTCAATACGATGACAAAACATTCGTCCGGACGGATTTTGAGTACGACAAAAAATGGGTTTCTCAAACTCCCAAACAGGGATATTCACTTCAGGTAGGAAAGCGGTTTTACTTGAAAAATGATTTTCCTGACGAGATTATCAAAGAAATTGCCAAGTCCAAATTAAAAAGGCCGGGCTCTTATACTTACAGCGACCTTAATTTTATGTTGTTGAAAGAGATTGTCGAGAAAATATCAAAAGAACCGATAAACAAATTTTTGGAGACAAATTTTTATGCTCCTTTAGGAGCCGATTTATTGGGATATAAACCTTTGCAAAAAATAGATACCTTAAATATCGCTCCTACGGAAGATGACCGATTTTTAAGGAATCAGATATTGATAGGCTTTCCGCACGACGAGGCTGCTGCATTTATGGGTGGAGTTTCGGGAAATGCTGGATTGTTTTCGAATGCTAATGACTTAGCAAAACTACTTCAACTGCTTCTAAATCAAGGTGTTTATGGAGATAAAAGATACCTTAGTAGCGAGACCTGCAAATTATTTATGGAAACCAAAAGTTCCGTAAGCCGTCGCGGATTGGGTTTTGACAAGCCTGATATGGAAAATGAAAAAATCAATCCAACGGGAAAATCAGCTCCTGCCTCAACCATCGGACACACCGGTTTCACAGGTACCTGTTTTTGGATAGATCCCGACAATCAATTGATTTACATATTTTTATCCAACCGGGTTTATCCATCACGCACCAACAAAGAGTTGATGAAAATGGGCATCCGTTCAAGAATACAGGATGTTATTTATTAGGCAATGGAATAATTCAATTTAATTTTTCTTTTGTTGGATTAATATTTTTTGTTTTTTTACTCAAAACTAAGTAATTTTGCACAAAATTTAATGTATGAGAAGGCTATTACTCTTGATTTACCAATTTTTCATTTGGTTTCCGATTTTTCTTGCAACTACCTTGCTTACCGCATTGGTTTCGAGTATTGGTTGTATGTGCGGAGGAGAAAAAATATTTTCCTACTATCCCGGAATGATTTGGTCGAGAATAACCTGTGTAATCACTTTGTGTCCGGTTAAAGTAATTGGTAAGGAATTGATTGATAACAAAAAATCATACGTTTTTATTGCCAACCATCAAAGTGCTTACGATATTTTTCTTGTATATGGATATTTAGGTCAGCCGATTAAATGGGTAATGAAACAAAGTTTGCGGAAAATTCCTGCTGTAGGCTATGCTTGCGAAAAGTGTGGTTTTATTTTTGTCGACAATTCTTCTCCTCAGGCTGCGGCCAAAGCAATCAAAGAGGCAGAAAAACGATTGAAAAACGGAGCATCGGTCTTCCTTTTCCCCGAAGGTTCGCGCACAGAAAACGGAGACTTAGGCAAATTCAAGAAAGGTGCTTATCAAATGGCTTTGGATTTAAATTTGCCGATAGTTCCGGTAACCATCAATGGCTCGTTTCATGTGATGCCTAAAGATACTTTTTTTATCACTCCTCACTCGATGGAAATGATTATCCACGAACCGATTGAAACAAGCCAATATAAAACTGATAATCTTAGAGAGGCTGCAACCAATATGAGGGCATTGGTTGATAAAACGAGAGAAATCATCGCTCAAGACCTCAAACCGATAATTAATAACTAATAATTAATAATTATTTTTTAGATTTTCTTATCTCTCCAATTTCCTTTTTTCAGATAGAAGAAACTGAAAAGGAAAATGAAAGCGGCATAAACATATTCGCAAGTCCAACAATACTCTAATGGGAATTGTAAGTGAATGATAGATAGCCATATATAAAAAACGTATATCACTAAAGTCGCCATCTCCAAAGCGAGTGCTGTTCGCGTATTGCCGGTTCCCGAAACAGAATGAAAAAATACATTAGAAATCCCATATATCGGCACTACAATCAGCATCACACGCATCGAAGGAACGGCGGCATTAATCAACGACGTATCGGAAGTATAAACCAACAGTATTAATTCGGGGAAAATAAAAAAGAATACGGAAAAAACGGCACAAATAGCAGCACACATTTTAGCAATTCTCCATACCAATGACATAACTTCTTCTTTTCTTCCTGCTCCGATAACATTGCTGACCAAAGTGTTAGTTGTTGCAGCTAACGCAAATATCGGAATCGACATAAACATATAAGTACTTCTTACAATGTTTGATATGGCCAATGATTTCTCTCCGAGATGTTCTATCGCAATGAAAAATAAAAACCATGTAGATAATGAAAGAAAATTCTGAACCATCAGAGAAACAGACACATTCAAGATATTTTTGATTACTCTCAACTCTCTAAATGAAATCTTTTTGAATCCGTATTTTTCCAAGTCTACACGTTTGAAAGTATAAATGATAAAAAAGAGCGACGCGATTGCTTCGGCTATAACAGATGCTAAACCTGCTCCGGCAATGCCCATTTGAGGAAATCCCCAGTTACCGAAAATCAGTAAGTAATCAAAAAGTACATTCGTCAATGCTAATACCAATGCACCGACAGAAAGTATTTTTGTATGGGTTGTTCCTACAAAGAATGCACGAAACATGACATTAATCGAGGCGAAAAAGATAGCAAAAACCCGCCAGTCGAGATAATCCAAAGTTGCCTGCAATATGTTTTCGGAGGCGAATAATCGAGATAAAATAGGCCCGGAAAAATGAATAGTAAAAGCGCAAAGAACGGCCGAAATAATCAACAGAAAAATTACTCCATTGACCATAATTTCTCCAATCCGGTGGTAATTCCCTTCTCCGTTTCTTCTTCCGATAAGGATTTGCGAGCCGGTACTGAAACCAAAAGCCAGCATAAAAATGACCACATAATAAATTCCGCCCAAAGCCGACGCACCAAGTTCAACCTCGCCAACCCGACCCAAAAATGCGGTGCCGGTAACCTGTACGATATTTTGAACCAAAAGTGTTAGTAAAATCGGATAAGATACTTTCCAGATTTTGGAATAATTATACGAAACAGTCATTGTAGATATTATCTATCATAAAGAATGGCGGCAAAATTACGCATTATTTGTGCAATACAAAAAACTTATGCTATGTTTTTGCAACATTGACTTCGTTGATTCTTCGAATTCAAAAAAAATGATTTTCTTTGCATCAAATTTTAAACCAAACAATATGGACTTACAAGTTATCCAAAATCGGATTTTTGTGATTAGAGGTTGCAAAGTGATGCTGGATTTTCACTTAGCAGAAGTATATCAGGTAGAAACGAAAAGTCTTAACCTTGCTGTTAGACGTAATATTAAGCGTTTTCCTCCTGATTTTATGTTTCAACTTTCTCAATATGAATGGGAAAGTTTGAGGTTTCAATTTGAAACCTCAAAACGTGGAGGTCGAAGGTATCTTCCTTATGCATTTACTGAACTTGGAGCAACTATGTTATCCACCGTTCTTAGAAGCGATGTTGCTATTGAAGCAAGTATTTTGGTAGTTCGCGCTTTTGTTGCTGTACGTCAACTCATATTAAACCCTCCAATCGACAAAGTTGACGAACTGCAAAATGAAGTTCGAGAGTTAAAACAATATGTTGAAGATGTATTTACTGATTATAACGACATCAACGAAGATACACGAATGCAACTTGAACTTATCAATGCAACGTTGGCGGAATTGCAAACAAGAAATAAGGAGTTAAACAAGCCTCGTCGTCAGATAGGTTTTGCTGCTCCGCAATACATACAAAGATAGACATTAGGATATATATTTATGACAGCTGAATTTATTCTCCAAGAACTCTTTTCCGTTGCCAATCCTGAAAAAGCGAAATTTCTGCAAGGCTTTTTCAAAACCGGCAAGGGACAATATGCCGAAGGTGATGTTTTTTTAGGAATCGTTGTTCCCATCACCCGAAATATCGTTAAAGAAAACAAAGCTTTACCTTTATCCGAAATCCAGATTTTGTTGAATTCGGAATATCACGAAGCCCGTTTAGCAGGCCTTTTGTTTTTAGTGCAACAATTCAAAAAGACAAAAAAGGAAGAAGAAAGGAAGGAGATTTTTGATTTCTATCTTGCCAATGCTCGCAAAGCCAATAATTGGGATTTAGTAGATGTTACCTGCAAGGATGTTATTGGGTTATATCTACTTGATAAAGAAGATAGAAAAGTTCTTTACCGTTTAGCCGAAAGCGATAATCTTTGGGAGCAACGCATTGCAATTGTATCGACATGGATGTTTATCCGACATAAACAATACGATGATACTTTGGCTCTTTCTGAAAAATTACTGAATCACAAACACGACTTAATGCACAAAGCCGTAGGTTGGATGTTGCGTGAAGTAGGAAAAAGAGACAGAGAAACGTTAATCGATTTTTTAGATAAACATTATCGAAATATGCCTCGAACAGCATTACGATACGCGATTGAACATTTCCCTGTCGAAATGAAGGCTTATTACATGAAGAAATAATTAGCTTTTGATTTTCTTAAAGAAATCATTGCCTTTATCATCAACCAAGATGAATGCAGGAAAATCTTCCACTTCGATTTTCCAAATAGCTTCCATTCCTAATTCGGGATAAGCCACGCACTCAAGGCTTTTGATATTGTTTTGTGACAAAATAGCAGCGGGGCCTCCGATTGAACCTAAGTAAAATCCGCCATGTTTTTGGCAGGCATCCGTAACTTGCTGGCTACGGTTTCCTTTGGCCAACATAATCATACTTCCGCCTTTGCTTTGGAATAGATCGACATACGAATCCATGCGGCCGGCAGTGGTTGGTCCCATCGAACCGCACGCCATACCTTTAGGCGTTTTGGCCGGTCCAGCATAATAAATCGGATGATCTTTGATATATTGAGGAAGATCTTCACCTTTATCCAATAACTCTTTCAATTTGGCGTGAGCAATATCACGACCAACGATAATAGTTCCATTCAATGATAAACGTGTAGCTACCGGATATTTAGTCAACTCGGCTAATATTTCTTTCATCGGACGGTTCAAGTCGATTTTTATGGCATCACCTTCTCCGGCATTACGCAATTCTTCTGGAATATATTTGCCCGGATTGTCTTCCATTTTTTCAATCCAAACACCTTTTTTGTTGATTTTTGCTTTGATGTTGCGGTCGGCTGAACAAGAAACTGCCATCCCTACCGGACAAGATGCTCCGTGACGCGGCAAACGAATAATGCGAATATCGTGTGCCAAATATTTTCCGCCGAATTGAGCACCCAAACCGATTTTTTGAGCAGCTTTCAGCATCTTTTCTTCCAGTTCTATGTCGCGGAAAGCTTGTCCCCCGTCGTTTCCTTCGGTTGGTAGCGTATCATAATATTTGGTTGATGCTAATTTTACGGTTTTCAAGCAAGCATCGGCAGAAGTACCACCGATACAGAATGCAATGTGATAAGGCGGACAAGCTGCAGTTCCCAATGAGGCCATTTTTTCAACCAGGAATTTCTCCAAAGATTCCGGATTCAGCAAGGCTTTTGTTTCTTGGAATAAATAAGTTTTGTTCGACGAACCACCACCTTTAGCAATACAAAGGAATTTATACTCCATACCATCTACCGCCTGAATATCAATTTGTGCAGGAAGATTGGTGCCGGAATTTTTCTCGGTGTACATGTCCAAAGCAATGGTTTGTGAATAACGCAGGTTTTCTTCGGTATATGTTTTGTAAACGCCCAACGAAAGTGCTTCTTCATCACCACCACCTGTCCAAACTTGTTGTCCTTTTTTGGCGACAATGGTAGCCGTTCCTGTATCTTGACAGAAAGGCAAAATACCTTTTGCCGCAATTTCGGCATTGCGTAACATAGTTAATGCCACGTATTTATCGTTTTCGCTCGCCTCAGGATCTGCTAATATTTTAGCCACCATTTTTTGGTGTTCCGGTCGCAACAAAAACGAACAATCGTGGAAACATGCGTTTGCCAAGCGGGTTAATACTTCGGGTTCGACTTTTAGCATGTCGTTGCCCTCGAATTGAGAAACCGATATGCCTTCTTCTGTCAGCAAATAATACTCGGTTTCGTCTTTCCCTAAGGGGAAAGGCTCTTGATACTTAAATGGAGGTGTTGCCATATAATAATTTTTACAGTTCAAACAATTAGCAAAGGTACTATAAAATTAGAAATAATGTCCTATTTATTTTTACACAAAAATTTTTTACTTTTGTCGAAATTTAAAAACCAAAATAGAGAAAATAACCAAAAAAATGGATTTACTACCGATAGAAAACTTGATTTACGAAATCAGAGGACAAAAAGTAATGCTGGATTTTGACCTTGCAGCAATATATGGTATAGAAAATAAATACCTCAAAAGAGCTGTTAGAAACAACATCAAACGCTTTGAAGGCGATGACTTTATGTTTGAACTAACAAAAGATGAACTTTCAAGGTGCAAAATTGGCACCTTGAACAAAGGTAGAGGAAGTAATATTAAATATTTACCTTTTGCATTTACAGAATTGGGTGTAGCAATGTTAAGCAGCGTGTTAAATTCCGATGCTGCTATTAAAGCCAATCGAAAAATTATGCGCGCTTTTGTTGCAATACGCCAATTGATACTTAATCTTCCTGTTGCCGAAGTACAAGATTGGCAAATCGAAATGCAGCATTTTAAACAATACATCGAAGAAGTTTTTGCTGACTATAACGACATTAACGAAGATACGCGCTTACAACTTGAACAAATAAACCTGATGCTTGCCGAAATGCAAGCACAAAATCGTTTGCTTGGCAAACCTCGTCCTCGAATAGGATTTTTCACAGAAGAACAGCGAAAAAATAATGAAGATATTATAGAATAAAGATTTTTTCCTTAATTTAACTTTTTAATCATTTCATCTCCCAACTTTGTTTTTTCATCGATGTGTATTAAAATAGTCTCTACGAAAGCATTTTTTTCGAAAGCACCGCGAACTTGTTCAAAGTCAAGTTTTTGAATATCTCTGTCGCCATCGGCACCGAAACCTGTGCGGGAAGATAAAGAAAATTCTTTTTTAGCATCTTCATACAAGATTCTGTCCATTTCGATTACGACGTATTTCCATTTTTCTATGATACGGATCACATCTTTTCTGGTTATCTTTTCCAAAGATAAGCCATAATATTGTTGGATTTTATCCCATGCCCAAGTCCATTCCAACGAATAGTAGTTGTTATGCAAATCAGCTAAAACAGCATTGATTTCTTTTAACTTAGATATTTTACCTGATTCAATATCATCCATCAATTTATAGATTTCGGTTTGTGGAGCCAATAAACCGGCAATGTCGCGCCATTGGCCTTTCCCGATTTCGGAATCGGGTTTCAGGCATTGTCGAATTTCTTCATCAGATTTACAACTGCAATTCTTCAAGCGAGATATAACTGAGTTGCCAAGAAATTTATTGATGGCCATATCATATATTTGAATCCCTTTTCTCAATGAAGAATTTTTAATTCGACAACTGTGATAAACATATGATTCGGAGGCTTCTCCGGAAGTTCGTTGTAATTCTTTCAGGATTTCTACTCCTCGGAACATTTTTTGTACGGTATAAGGACTCAATAAATTGAAATTAATTTGATCCAATTTGTTGGGATCTTTTCTTTTGTCGCGTTTCGGAAATTTTTGGGCATCACGAATGGTTCCTACACTTCGTAGATTAGCACCGGGTACCAACACAGTTGTATCATTACTTTCGTTATGGTATGAGAACGGCATATTGGAAGTGTCCGTATTGTTGTAATGTCGTCCCATAATCAAGGAGAAAGCACCTATTTTGGCAGGCCAAAGGATATATGAATCACTGGTTGTTTTTCCTCCTCTTTCGAGAATGCCTTGATGAATAGGGCCTAATTTGTACATGTGATTACTTTGGTTAGAGCCCGAACCTGCGTTCATAAACGAGAACATACCTGCAATCAACAAAGTAGATTTGTGGTGTGTTACGGTATACGGACCGGCAAAAACGGCACAAGCTTCACCGTTTTCTCCATGACAATTGCTGAAAAAGAGAGAATCTATTGCCGAATAATTATGTCCGAAATAACAAGCCTGACCTACGAAACAACGGGTTAGCATGGTTCCGTCTTCTACGTGCGATCCGGAACTAATGACAAAATCTTCGCAAATAACGCCATGTCCGATATGAACCGGATCGTGTTCGTTACTGTTGATGCTACCATTTTTGAGTAAAATAGTACCTTCCAAAACAGCGCAATCACCAATGCGCACATCTTTTATCGAACCAACATTAATTATTTTTACATTATTTCCTATCATGCCGATTTCGGATGCGTGTTTATTAGCATAAAATTGAACAATATCTTGCATCTTTTTTATCAAAACCGGACGGTGACGGTACAGAGAAAGTATGTATGCAAAATGAGCGGAAAGTTTGTCGTTAATCATCACTTCTCTTCCACCGGTTTCGTTTAATACAGCAACCACCAAGCCATTTCCAAAAGTAGTTTTACCATCTACATACATAATATCCAAGTTTTGGACGAAAACATTGTCTCCGATTTTGTAGTTGGCAATATAATTTTGCACGTTTTCAATCAGCACATTATCTCCCAATTCGCAATTGTGCAAAGTTGCGCAATGCAAGCCCGAATGTTTTTTCAATCCACCGGGCAACGCAAACTCTTTTTCAAAAACGCCTAACTCGATTTTTCCTGAGAAATTAACACAGCTCAAGTGATCCGGTTTAAACTCCTTGGCAACAAGAATATTGTCCCAATTTTCGGCTGTACAATGGCGAGATTTTAATATCTCAATTTCGTTGGTAGTTAATTTCCTTTTCATAATTCTTCATAATTTTGATAAAGGAAATCATTATACGGATAGCGTTGTATATGAATTTCCTTTACTTTTTCGTATAGAACCGATTTAAGTTCCTCTATATTATCTTTATCACGGGCAGAGATGAAAACACAATTTTCGTGTAATTTGTTCATCCATGTTTGTTTCAACTCGTCTAAAGAAAGATTTTCTCTTTTAATAGGAGCCAAATCATCGGCATCTTTTTCGATATATGAAAAAGCGTCGATTTTGTTGAAAATCACGATGGTTGGTTTTTCTTCTTTGCTTATATCGTTCAGTGTATTTGTTACAACTTCGATTTGTTCTTCAAATCCGGGATGAGAAATATCCACTACATGAAGTAGCAAGTCCGATTCACGCACTTCATCCAATGTAGACTTGAACGATTCAATCAATTCTGTAGGTAGTTTCCTGATAAATCCGACAGTGTCCGATAGCAAAAATGCGAGATTTTGAATGGTTACCTTGCGGACAGTGGTGTCTAACGTAGCAAAAAGTTTGTTTTCGGCAAAAACATCCGATTTACAAAGCAGGTTCATCAAGGTAGATTTGCCAACGTTTGTATATCCCACAAGCGCCACGCGCACCATTTTCCCTCTGTTTTTGCGTTGGGTTGATTTCTGACGCTCTATATCTTTCAGTTCATTTTTAAGACGGGATATTTTATCTAAAATAATTCGCTTGTCGGTTTCGAGCTGGGTTTCTCCGGGGCCGCGCATGCGAAAACCGCTACTACCTCCACCGCTTTGACGTTCTAAGTGAGTCCACAAACCGGTCAGGCGGGGTAGCATATAATTATATTGAGCCAACTCTACCTGCGTTTTAGCGTGGGCAGTTTGAGCGCGACTTGCGAAAATATCGAGAATAAGGCTTGTACGATCCATGATTCTTACTTTCAGTTCGCGTTCCAAATTGCGCAATTGCTTGGGGGTAAGTTCATCGTCGAAGATAATCAAGCCAATTTCGTTGTCTTCGTCTTCTACATAATCTTTTATTTCTTTCAGTTTTCCGGAACCGACAAAAGTAACAGGATGAGCATGGTCGAGTTTTTGTGTGAAATTTTTCACAGGCTGGATTCCGGCAGTATCGGCCAAAAAAGCCAACTCATCAAGGTATTCTTTTACCTTGATTTCATTTTGTTCGGGAGTTATCAATCCCACCAGAACGGCTCTTTCGGTTTGTATATCGGTTAAGATAAAGTCTTTCATTCGTTATTTCTTTTCAAAAAATCGCTGACATTTTTCGTATTTCAGCAAGACGTTTCATAAGAGACTTATCACTGCTTGCAACTTGCATATTGTATTTGGTTTGAATGTTAATGAGAGAATAAGCCGGAACATCTAATGCCGCTTCAAACATCATTGCCGTAGTGGTGGTAACCGGCCGACGTCCGTTGAGTATATCATTCAAAATCTTGTATGATATTCCCATTTGTTTCGCCAACTTGACTTGTGAAAGTTTACGATATTCAATCTCATCTTTCAGTATTTCACCGGGATGTGTAGGAGTAAACCCAAATATTATATTATTTTCCATAATCCGTTTTATTTATAATGGTTCGATAATTCTACTATATTACATATTGTTACAACTGTTGTAGATACTACTTTACTTGTTTCGAATTCAATACGATATTGGTCGTTCACGCGAACTGATTCCAAACCGTCTTTGTCGCCTTTCAGTTTTTCATAGCGTAAAGCATTGTACCGGAAAAGGTCCTCAACACACGAAACGGATTCGAGGGTATCAACAGTTTTACGATATTTTACGATGATTTTCGGTTGAAAACGATGTTTTTTATCCGTTGTCTTTCCTTCACAAAACAATTCTTCCAAATACTTTTTGTCAAATTTTATTTCCATGTTTGGTTTTTTTAATCGTGGCAAAGATAATAGTTTTATTCTATTCCACAAATATAGTGGAATAATTTTTGTTCTTCTTTTCAAATCGAACGGAAACTTACTATCTTTGCACCCGTTTTCAATGAATTATTTATGTGGTTAGCACTTGCATTTTTATCAGCAGCATTGCTTGGTGTGTACGATGTGGTGAAAAAGGTATCGTTATCGAAAAATGCCGTTATCCCTGTACTTTTTCTCAATACGCTTTTTAGCAGTTTAATTTTTCTGCCCGTTGTTTTTATATCCGGTTCGCATCCTGCCGATTTCCACATACATTTATTGCTGGCGTTGAAAGCAGTAATCGTGCTTTCGTCGTGGTTGTTTGCCTATTTCGCCCTCAAACATTTACCCATTACCATTGCTTCGCCTATTAAAGCCACGCAGCCTATACTCGTACTTTTGGGAGCCTTGCTGATATTTCAAGAAAGATTAAATTTGTATCAATGGATTGGGGTTTTGTTCTCTATTTCTTCGTTTTTCTTATTGTCGAAAACGGGTAAAAAAGAAGGAATTAACTTTCGGCACAACAAATGGATTTTCTTTATCGTGATGGCTACTATTACAGGTGCAATCAGCGGTTTATACGACAGATACTTGCTGAGAATAATCGACCCGATAGTAGTTCAGGGTTATTACTGTTTCTATCAATTTGCAATGATGGGAATTTTGACTTTGTTTCTTTGGTATCCGCAGCGGAAAAAATCAACACCTTTTCAATGGCGATGGAGTATTCCGCTGATTTCAATTTTTCTTATCATGGCAGATTTTTTTTATTTCAAATCGCTTGCTTACGATGATGCTTTAATCTCTGTTGTTTCAATGGTACGTCGCAGTGGAGTGATAGTTTCTTTCATTGCCGGATGGTTATTCTTTGGTGAAAAGAACCTGAAAAACAAAGCGATTGATTTGTTGTTGCTGCTTATCGGGATGTATTTTCTGTATTTAGGTTCAAGATAGAAAAATTGGAGTTGTTCAATTTCTTGTTGATTTTGATAATTACTTGTTTTGTTGTATTTTTGCGACTCAAAAAACAAAATCAGTATGTTTGAAAATTTAAGTGACAGGTTAGACCGCTCGTTTAAGCTCCTCAAGGGAGAAGGAAGAATTACCGAAATCAATGTTGCCGAAACATTGAAAGATGTACGCAAAGCATTGCTTGATGCCGACGTAAACTATAAAGTTGCCAAGCAATTTACCGATACAGTCAAGGAAAAAGCTTTAGGACAAGATGTGCTTAAAGCAGTTAAGCCCGGACAGTTAATGGTTAAAATCGTGCACGACGAGTTAGCCGTATTAATGGGTGGAGAAACTGTCGACATCAACATAAAAAGTAATCCTTCCATTATCCTGATGTCGGGATTGCAAGGTTCGGGCAAAACGACTTTCTCCGGAAAATTGGCCAAAATGCTGAAAAGCAAACGCGGAAAACATCCGTTGTTGGTTGCTTGCGACGTGTATCGTCCTGCAGCTATCGACCAGTTGAAAGTACTCGGAGAACAAATCGAAGTTCCTGTTTATACCGAAGAAGGAAACAAAAATCCTGTTCAGATTGCTAAAAACAGTATCAAATTTGCAAAAGATAAAGGTTGTGACCTTATCATTATAGATACCGCCGGACGTTTGGCTGTCGACGAAGAAATGATGAACGAGATTGAGGCTATCAAAAAAGCTATCAATCCGAATGAAATCTTGTTTGTAGTGGATTCCATGACCGGACAAGATGCCGTAAACACCGCCAAAGAATTCAACGACCGTTTGAATTTCGACGGGGTTGTACTTACCAAATTAGATGGTGATACTCGCGGTGGAGCTGCGCTTTCTATTCGTTCTGTCGTTGATAAGCCCATAAAATTTGTGGGAACCGGTGAGAAAATGGACGCTATCGACCCATTCCACCCGACTCGTATGGCCGATCGCATTTTGGGAATGGGAGATATTGTTTCGTTAGTAGAAAAAGCACAGGAACAATACGACGAAGAAGAAGCCCGTCGCTTACAAAAGAGAATTGCTAAAAATCAATTTGATTTCAACGATTTCCTTTCTCAAATCGCTCAAATCAAAAAAATGGGTAACCTGAAAGATTTGGCATCTATGATTCCGGGTGTAGGAAAAGCATTGAAAGATATTGATATAGACGATGATGCTTTCAAGAGTATTGAGGCCATTATTCATTCAATGACTCCGGAAGAAAGAACCAATCCAAGTATTTTGAACGGTTCGCGTCGCGCCAGAATCGCCAAAGGTAGCGGAACCTCTGTTCAGGAAGTAAACAAATTGCTCAAACAATTTGAAGAAACCCGTAAAATGATGAAGATGATGACTACATCCAAACTTCCGGGAAAAGGAATGATGAAGAAAAAATAATATGATGTTAATCGACGGAAAAGCAATTGCTGCTCAAATCAAATTGGAGATAGCAGAAGAAGTAAAACAAATCAAAGCGGCAGGAGGAAAAACGCCTCATTTGGCTGCAATTTTGGTGGGTCATGATGGTGGCAGTGAAACATACGTTGCAAGCAAAGTGCGTACTTGTGAGGAAGTTGGTTTCAAATCTTCTTTGATTCGTTATGAAGATGATGTAACGGAAGAAGAATTGCTTAAAAAAGTTGTCGAGTTAAATAATGATCCTGATGTTGACGGCTTCATCGTACAATTGCCTTTGCCCAAACACATTTCGGAGCAGAAAGTAATCGAAACAATCGACTATCGGAAAGATGTCGACGGATTTCATCCGATTAACGTGGGACGTATGTCTATCGGTTTGCCTTGTTTTGTTTCGGCAACTCCGGCCGGTATCCTCGAATTATTGAAAAGGTACAATATCGAAACTTCCGGCAAACATTGCATAGTGCTCGGGCGCAGTAATATTGTAGGGAAACCGATGGCCTCTCTGATGATGCAAAAAGCATATCCCGGAGATTGTACTGTAACGGTTTGTCACAGTCGTACCAAGAATATTAAAGAATTTTGCTTGCAAGGAGACATTATCATTGCCGCATTGGGTTCTCCCGAATTTCTTACGGCCGATATGGTCAAAGAAGGAGCAGTTGTGATTGACGTAGGAACAACTCGCGTTCCTTCCGATAAAACCAAATCGGGATTCAAACTTACCGGTGATGTGAAATTTGACGAAGTCGCTCCGAAATGCTCTTACATTACTCCGGTTCCCGGTGGCGTTGGCCCGATGACGATTATTTCGTTAATGAAAAATACTTTGCTGGCAGGCAAAAAAGCCATATACTAAATCAATTTACAATTTACGATTTACAATTGATAATTTATATTACAATGAAAAGTTACTCGTATAACATCAAAATTTTGTTGGTATTATTGATTGTAAATTGTAAATTGTCAATTGTCAATTGTCAGGAGCTTACGCTCCTTTTTGCCGGCGATGCCATGCAGCATCAATCTCAAATCAATAACGCTTATCGCAAGGGCATTTACGATTATTCTTCGTACTTTAAGCATTTGAAAGATTATATCACTGAAGCTGATATTGCAATTGTCAATTTGGAAGTAACCTTAGGCGGAAAACCATATACCGGATATCCTATGTTTAGTGCTCCCGACGAATTTCCTATCGCGCTGAAAGATGCGGGTTTCGATGTCTTCCTGACTTCCAATAATCATTGTGTAGACAGAGGGAAAAAGGGATTGGAACGAACACTCGATGTGTTGGATTCTTTAGGTGTGAGACACGTCGGAACTTATAGAAATCAGGCAGAAAAAGTCAGGAATTATCCGATGATGCTGACGAAGAATAATATCCGTATGGCTTTTCTGAATTATACTTACAGCACAAACGGAATCAGCGTTTCGTCGCCCAATGTGGTCAATTATATTGATACTATCCAAATAAAAAACAACATCAGAGATGCCAAAGGATTTTTGGGTGCGGATTTGGTTATTGTCGCCATACATTGGGGCGAGGAATATAAATTGAATCAAAACAAAGAACAGGAACGGTTGACTAAATTAATGTTCAGGGAAGGAGCAGATTTGGTTATCGGTTCGCATCCACACGTTGTTCAACCTACGCATGTTTTAAAAAATGAGAAAGGTGAAATAACCAATTTGGTAGTCTATTCTTTGGGAAATTTTGTCTCCGCACAGGTCAAAGAAAATACCGATGGCGGACAAATGCTTAAGGTTGTTGTTGCGAAAGAGAATTTCAAAACGAAAATCAAATCTTGCTCTTATCAATTGGTATATGTCGACAGACAGAAAAATGAGGACAAAATAGATTTTACTTTATTACCTGTCAGTCGTTTTGAAAATATGAAAGATTCTATCTCGCCGACTACTTACGACAAGATGATGATTTTTGCCCGAAATGCCAGAGATTTATTCGACAAATACAATGTCGATTGTTTGGAGGATACCGTCAATCAAGAATAAAAAAACAGAAAAACTTTGCAGAATACAAAGAAAACTCTATCTTTGTACCCGCAAATTAAATGGTGGTTGTAGCTCAGCTGGTTAGAGCATCAGATTGTGGTTCTGAGGGTCGCCGGTTCGAATCCGGTCATCCACCCACCAAAATAACCCTCAATTCATTTGGGGGTTATTTTTTATTCCAATCCGTTCAATCCGTGCGCTTTCGCACACGGCTATAGACGCGGAAACGCTACGCGTTATACGACTTTTCCGGGGTTTTTATTGATGAAGTCTTTCCAACTATTGTATTTTCCTTCGGATAAAGGATTGTTGCTTTGGAAGAAATGACAAAGTGCAGCAGCCAATCCGTCGGTAGCATCCAATTGTGGGAGCATATTTTCTTCCGGAATTTTCAAGTATCGTTTAAGCATATCGGCCACTTGTTCTTTGGCTGCTTTTCCATTGCCTGTAATTGACATTTTGATTTTCAAAGGCGCATATTCGAAAATGGGAATATCGCGCGACAAAGCAGCGGCCATAGCCACTCCTTGCGCCCTTCCCAACTTGAGCATACTTTGAACGTTTTTTCCAAAAAATGGAGCTTCAATGGCTAATTCATCAGGTAAATACTCATCAATCAACCCGATAACTCTTTCGAAAATCCGTCTTAACCGGAGATAATGGTCTTCATATTTGTTCAATTCTAATACGCCCATCGCGATTAACGAAGGCTTATTGTCTATCACCTGTAAAACGCCATATCCCATGACTGTTGTTCCCGGGTCGATTCCAAGTATGATTTTTTCTTTTATCATTTTTTAGTATAAACTGATACAAATTGTGAAAATTCTGTTATCTTTGTCCCCGAATTGAAAATGGGGGTTTAGCTCATCTGGCTAGAGCGTTAGACTGGCAGTCTAAAGGTGACGAGTTCGAGTCTCGTAATCTCCACACTTTCCTGCAAAGATAATTATTCTTTATTACATAGGTCTTATTGGGAGCACAGAACCGTATAAAACTGCGAAGAGATGCGCGATTGTTCCCAGTAAAACAAAAATATGCCAAATGCCGTGGTAGAATTCCTTGTCTTTACGAATATAAAAATACACTCCTCCGGAATAAAATAAGCCTCCTAAAGCAATAAGAATAAGTCCGGTCGTGCACATCGAACCAAGGAGTGGCTTTATCGCAAAAACTACAAGCCAACCCATAACCAAATAAACCACTAAGGATATCTTTTTAAATTTACTCAAAAAGAACATTTTGGCGATTATTCCCAAAAGAGCCATGCTCCAAACAATTACAAAAAGCGTTATACCTATAGTGCCTTTTATGTTAACAAGCAAAAATGGTGTATATGTGCCGGCTATCAGAAGATAAATGCAAGAGTGGTCTAATACTTTAAGTTTCTTTTTCACACCTTCGTTTTCTGCAAAATGATAGAGCGTAGAGGCGCAGTAAAGCACTATCATGCTGAAACTGTATATAGACACAGAGATAATTTTTGTGACAGAGTCTGTTAACGCACTTAAAGTTATAAGACAACCGGCTCCCAAACTAACTATAATACTGCCTATCCAGTGGGTAAGTATGTGCATAATCTCCTCGCGTTTGGTATAAGGTTGATTTGAGGAAATTTTCTTTATTTTATATATGTTATTCATATTTTTCTTTATATCATGCAATTACGAAATTATCTTTCAAAAGATGGAAACTAAATTTCAAAACCAAACCAACTACCCACATAATTAAATAACATGATGTAAATAAGAAAGCGCAAGAATTTACCGATAAGCATAAAAGTACTACATTTGATAAAATTTACTTTATAAAAACCTAATGCAAGCGCAAATACATCACCAATAATAGGAAGCCAAACGAAAAACGCGAGAAAACTTCCGTATTTGGTAATTTTCTTTTGTTGTTTCTCTATTTTTTCGCGAGAAGTTTTGAACCATTTTTCTATCCATTCCCATTTCCCAAGCCAACCGATGCCGTATGTAGAAAGACTTCCCAACCAATTTCCTAAGGTCGCAACAATGAGTACATAAATAGGAGAGGCTTTGGCCAACAGCATTCCGGTAACCAATATTTCAGAACTGAACGGAAGAATTGTTGCAGCTAAAAATGAGCCTAAAAACAACCCTAAATATCCCCAAGTTAAAAGGTATTCCATATTCTTTATGCACTTGATGTGCGGCAAAGATACGATAAGTTTGGAGAATTATTGAGAGTCAAGTGGAAAATCCGGAACGGATTTAATTTTGGTAGCCCGATGTGAAACGTCGGGTAAAAGAATAAAATTACAAATTAATTCAAAAAAAATAAATTCAAATGATTACTTTTGCGAACTTAGAGTTTTATAGGTAATAAATATATGAAAAAGTTGAGAGCAGCCATCGTGGGTTATGGCAATATCGGTAAATATGTTTTAGATGCGTTGGAAACTGCACCGGATTTTGAAGTAGCAGGGGTAGTGCGTAGAAATGCAACCGATAAACCGGCAGAAATAGCATATTTAGAAGTAGTAGATGACATTAAAAAACTGAAAGATGTGGATGTTGCTATTTTATGCACACCAACCCGCAGCGTAGAAAAATACGCCAAAGAAATTTTAGCATTAGGAATAAATACTGTCGACAGTTTTGATATTCATGGTGGAATCGTTGACCTTCGTCGTGAATTAGATAAAGTAGCTAAAGCCAATAAAGCTGTTTCGGTAATTGCCGCCGGTTGGGACCCGGGTAGTGACTCGATTGTGCGTGCCTTGATGGAAGCCGTCGTGCCGAAAGGAATCACTTACACCAACTTCGGACCCGGAATGAGCATGGGACATACCGTTGCCGTAAAAGCCATTGAAGGCGTAAAAGCTGCCTTATCAATGACCATACCCACTGGAACAGGCATTCACCGTCGCATGGTTTATATCGAAGTAAAAGACGGATACGATTTCAACAAAGTGGCTGCGGCAATCAGAGCCGACGATTATTTTGCTCACGATGAAACGCACGTTAAACAAGTGGATTGTGTTGACAACCTGATTGATATGGGACATGGCGTAAATCTCGTTCGCAAAGGAGTTTCCGGTAAAACTCAAAATCAATTGCTCGACTTCAATATGCGTATCAATAATCCTGCACTGACCGCACAGGTTTTGGTAACTGTGGCTCGTGCAAGTTTCAAACAGCAACCGGGTGCTTACACCATGATTGAAATACCTGTGATTGATATGATTTATGGAGATAAAGAAGAATTAATTAAAAAATTGGTTTAATCATGATACTATCTTTTATCGATTGGAAAGCTGATCCGGTAGCATTTACCATACCCGGAATCGGTTGGGACGTGCGATGGTATGGATTGGCATTTGCGCTCGGTTTTATACTTGGTTTATGGATTGTTTCCAAAATATGGAAACATGAAAAATTGAATCCTGTGTGGATGGACAAATTGTTTATCTATGTTTTTATCGCCACGGTCGTAGGTGCAAGGTTAGGGCATTGTTTTTTTTATGGAGCTGATGGCGATATTTTCTATTATTTCCGCAATCCGGTTGCGATACTCAAAATTTGGCAAGGAGGATTGGCCAGTCATGGCGGAACTTTGGGAATTGTGATTGCGGTATACATTTATTCAAAGAAAGTTACCCACAAAAGTATGCTGTGGACTTTAGATCGTTTAGTCGTCCCGGTAGGATTTGTTGCAGCTTTGATTCGCTTAGCCAATCTGATGAATTCGGAAATTTACGGTCGCCCGACTACTCTTCCATGGGGCTTTAATTTTTATAGATCCGCAGAATGGCATTTACCGCCAATTAGCGGACAACCTTGTCATCCGACTCAAATTTACGAGGCGATATGTTACATCATAACCGGTTTGATTTGTATGTGGCTCTATTGGAAAAAAGACGCGTACAAGCGACAAGGTTTAATTTTCGGAGTATTCTTCATCGGTATTTTCACAACACGTTTCTTTATCGAGTTTCTGAAAAATCCGCAAGAATCTTTTGAGGCAAGCATGATACTCAATATGGGGCAGCTTTTAAGTATTCCGTTTATTTTGGCAGGGATTTGGTTTACTTATAAAGGGTTAACTACACCACCGACCCCTGAATCCCCCTCAAAAAGTAAAAAATAATTTTTTGAAATGAAAGCAATTGAGATAAAGAAAGATTTATTCTATGTGGGAGTAAATGACAGAACGAAACATTTATTCGAAAATCTTTGGCCATTGCCGCAAGGTGTGTCATACAACTCTTATCTTCTTATAGATGAAAAAACAGTCTTGTTTGATACCGTAGAAATTGGTTATTCGGATGTTTTCTTCTCAAAATTGGAATCTGCTTTGAACGGAAAAGCATTAGATTATTTGGTTGTTAACCACATGGAACCCGATCATTCAGGCTCCTTGGCTTTGCTGAAAACCAAATATCCGAACATCGAAATTATAGGGAATGCCCGCACGGCCGAAATGCTTGCAGGCTATTACGGCATCACGGATAATCTGAAAATCATCACCGACGGAGAAGAATTGAAAACAGGAAAACATACGCTTCAATTTCATCTAATTCCGATGGTACACTGGCCTGAAACGATGGTAACTTACGACATCACAGAAAAAACGCTTTTCTCGGGGGATGCTTTCGGTACTTTTGGTGCTTTAGACGGTGGAATCACTGATACACAACTCCGTCCTGAAAGATATTGGGATGAAATGATTCGCTATTATTCCAACATTGTTGGGAAATACGGTTCTCCGGTGCAAAAGGCGATTGCCAAACTTTCCGGAATCGAAATCGCAACCATTTGCGCCACTCACGGCCCGATGTGGACAGAAAAAGAAAATATTTCGAAAGTCGTAGCTTTATATGATAAATTGAGCAAATACGAAACCGAACCCGGTGTTGTGATTGCCTACGGAAGTATGTACGGACACACGGAACAAATGGCCGAAACGATTGCATCGGAATTAGCAGCTCAAGGAATCAGAGATATTGTGATACATAATGTATCGGTTTCTCCTCATTCCAACATTATTCGTGATGTTTTCAAATACAACGGTTTAATCGTAGGTTGCCCCACATACAACAACCAACTGTATCCCGAAATGGAAGCTTTGTTGTCAAAATTGGCCGCTCGCGGAATCAAAAACCGTTATTTCGGCTACTTCGGCTCATTCACTTGGGCAGGAGCCGCAGTGAAAAACATCGCTGCCTTCGCAGAAACTTCCGGATGGGAAGTTGTTGGAGTTCCCGCAGAAATGAAACAAGCAATGAATCAACAATCGCGTGATGCAGCAGTAGCATTGGCGCAAGCAATGGCGGAAAAGATTAAATCCGACAAAAAGTAAGTAAGAAGTGCAGTGCCTAAAAAAATCAGTATTAATAATTGATAATTAATAATTAATTACTACCTTTGCACCTCAATTTTAAATATTGTAAAAATTATCAATTAAAAAGTTTTATGAACAATTACGAAACCGTTTTCATTTTGACTCCCGTTTTGTCTGATGTACAGATGAAGGAAGCGGTCGAAAAATTCAAAGCTCTTCTTGTTGCAGAAGGTGCTGAGATTGTGAATGAAGAGAACTGGGGCCTTCGAAAGTTGGCCTATCCTATCCAGAAGAAATCAACAGGATTCTATCAACTGTTGGAATTCAAAGCAAATCCTGATGTCATCAACAAATTGGAAATCAATTTCCGTCGCGACGAAAGAGTAATCCGCTTTTTGACTTTCCGTCAAGACAAAGATTTTGCAGAATATGCTGCTAAGAGAAGAAACAGAGTTAAAGAATCCGTAAAAAAATAAGCAGTCATGGCAACAAATAACAATACAGAAATTCGCTACTTAGCTCCTCCTACAGTCGATGTTAAGAAGAAAAAATATTGCCGTTTCAAAAAGAACGGTATCAAATTTATCGATTACAAAGATCCTGAATTCCTTAAAAAATTCTTGAACGAACAAGGAAAAATTCTTCCTCGTCGCATTACCGGTACTTCTTTGAAGTTCCAACACCGTATAGCTACCGCTGTGAAGAGAGCCCGTCACTTGGCTTTACTTCCTTATGTAACCGATTTGATGAAATAAAAAAAGGAGGAAAACAACATGCAAGTTATATTAAAAGAAGACGTTACTAACCTTGGTTATAAGGACGATATCGTAACTGTAAAAGACGGTTATGGAAGAAATTATTTGATTCCGCAAAAAAAGGCAGTGATTGCATCCGAATCTGCACAAAAAGTATTGGCTGAAAATCTTCGCCAACGTGCACACAAATTGGAAAAAATCAAAGCTGACGCTCAAGCATTAGCTGCTAAGTTAGAAGGAGTTTCTCTTACTATCGGAGCAAAAACAAGTTCAACAGGAACTATCTTTGGTTCTGTTACTAACATTCAAATCGCTGACGCTTTAGCAAAGAAAGATTTTGATGTAGAAAGAAAAGCTATCGTTATCAAAGATGCTGTTAAAGAAGTAGGAAATTACAAAGCGCTATTGAAACTTCATAAAGAAATTTCGGTTGAAATTCCTTTCGAAGTTGTTTCTGAGTAATATTCAGGATTATATAGCTCGTCATTGCGAGCGTAGCGAAGCAATCTAAATATCAAGTAAAATTCATTGGATTGCTTCACTACGCTCGCAATGACGTTTTAAACAACCGGCCTTGCCAAGTCTCTCTTTCCGCAATTCGCTTATCTACCTTAGCTGTAAATTCGAAATTTTTCAGACCCCAATCAGGTGCAATCAGTAGCTCTTTAGGAGATTGGGAAACGAAACGCTCCAAAACGAATTCAGGATTAAACAATTCGATAAAATCAATACAAAGATCGATATATTCGTCAGCAGAAAAAAGGTGAAATTTTTCCGGATTTTCTTCAAATTGTTTCGCCATTTGGGTGTGACGAATTAATTGCAATTGATGCAATTTTACGGTTGTTAAAGGCAACTCTGAAATTTTTCGTGCATGAGATAAAATCATTTCTCGATTTTCTCCCGGAAGCCCTAAAATTAAATGTGCGCCACACATCAATCCTTTTTTTGATGTTCGATCGATTGCGTCGACTGTTTCTTCATAAGTGTGCCCTCGATTGATATATTCCAATGTTTTATTGCAAGTAGATTCGACTCCATATTCGATTAAAACAAAGAATTTTTTAGCTATTTCGGATAAAGCGTCCAACAACTCATTTGGCATACAATCGGGACGGGTTCCGATAATTAATCCGACAACATCGGGATAACTAAGTGCCTCATTGTATCTATTCAACAAACTTTCGAGCGAACCGTATGTATTTGTATAGGATTGAAAATAAGCCAAATATTTCATTTGAGGATATTTTCGAGAAAAGAAACAGATGCCTTCTTCCAATTGTTCCGTTACCGATTTTTCTGTTGCACAATACTGTGGACTGAATGTCTGGTTATTGCAATAAGTACATCCTCCCCATCCTTTCGTTCCATCGCGATTGGGACAAGTAAATCCTGCATTGATTGAAATTTTCTGTACTTTGAAAGGAAAAGTTTTTTGCAGAAAATCACCGAAAGTCCGAAGAGGCTGATGTTTCATTATGTAAAAATACGGTTTTTCTCCGAAACTCAAAACTCTCTGTTGGATTGATGCTTTTTTTTAGCTAAGTTTGCAACTCAAATAAACACTTGAATGAAACAATGTATAATTATATGTATAACGATTATTTGTTATACTCACATAAATGCGCAGGATAATCCTGTCGCAAATTATCTGCAACAGGTCGGAGAATATGCCGAAATATACAATGGAAAAATGGAGAAAAATTACAATATGGTGCAATACGCGAATTTGCCCTATTATATAAACTCCGATTTCACCGAAACATCTATCGTTTACAAGAAGAATCACTATCCCAATCAAAAAGCGCGTTTGGATTTGTTTCGGGAACAGTTGGTCGTAATGCCCAAAGGAACACAATATGCAGTTGAGATATGTTCCTCTGATGTGGAAAGTGTGTATATGTATGGAAAAACTTTTGTATGGTTGGCTCCACCCAAAGAAAACAAATTGAAAACAGGATACTATATACATTTAGCGGAGGGAGAAAAGATGCAATTGTTTTGTAAAGTAAGCTACTCTTTGTGGCAAAAATTGCAACAAAATGGTGCTGTTTCTTATTTCGAACCCGAAACACGATATTATCTACGATACGATAACCGGTATTATCCGATAAAAAACCAAAGTTCATTTTCCAAATTATTTCCTCGGTATAAAAAGCAAATCAACAAATTTGCTAAAGATCATCAATTGAACTTTAAACGTCTGGCAGATAATAGTTTCGTTTCTTTAGCCGGCTATTGTGAGGAATTACTAAACTCAACCGGCCAATGAAACAATCGACACTACTATTCATCCTGCTATGCGGCTTGTTCTCAGGAATAAAAGCTCAACAAACTGTTTCTATACCCCAAGACAGTATTAATATAGAAACGTTATTGTCGTTTTTGGAAACGAACACTTCATATCATATTTATGCAGACATCGACAGTTCTTTTACCGTTTTTATTCAGGAAAATAATATTTCACCTCTACAATTACTGAAAAATGTACTTGCAGGTTCTCCTTATAGTGTTTCTGTTTACAATAATGACCTGTTCATTTTGAAAGGACAAGAGTTGGAAACCGTTCTTTCTTCCTCACTAACATACAATTCACAGCAGGATATAAACAGTGAAAGTAGAATACAAACAGAAAAAATAGAAAAAACAAATTTTGCCAATTCCGAAAATTTAATTTATGCCATAGGAGATCCGTATCTGAAAGATATTCCCGAAAAAGTAAACTTGAAAGGAAAAGTCATCGATTCCAAAACACGAGAGCCTTTGACTGGCGTTAACCTTGTTTTGAAGGAACCTTTCACTATTGCTACTACCGACAATAGAGGAAATTACTCCATCAACTTACCGACAGGACGTATTCAATTGAATATAAGCGGGTTTAATATTAAGGAATCTCGTCGACAATTGATGCTTTACGACCACGGAACGCTAAACATCGAAATGATAGAAGACATTTATCAGTTGGATGAAGTTACAATTATTGCTCAACGAACAGATAATATAAGAAATGTGCGACTGGGAACAGAAAAACTTCAGATATCTAAAATTAAAAATGTTCCTGCAGCGTTCGGAGAAGTGGACATATTGAGGGTAGTTCAATCATTGCCGGGAGTGAAAACAGTAGGCGAAGCGTCCAGTGGTTACAATGTGCGCGGTGGAGCAACCGATCAAAACCTCATCCTATTGAATGATGGTACTATTTACAATCCAAATCACCTTTTCGGACTTTTCACAGCATTTAGTTCCGATATGGTAAAAGAGGCGGAATTATACAAAAGCAGTATTCCTGCACAATATGGAGGCCGGATTTCTTCTGTATTGGATATTACCGGAAAAGAGGCAAGCAAAGAAAAATTCACCGGTTCTGCCGGAATAGGCCTTGTTACCAGCAGACTTGCGCTCGAAATACCCATCATCAAAGACAGAACATCTGTTTTATTTAGCGGAAGAACTACTTATTCCGATTGGATATTAAAACAGTTACCCGAAAAAAGCGATTATAGCAATGGAACAGCAGGATTTTATGATATAGGAACCGTAATCAGCCATCAAATCAATGAGAAAAACTTTCTTAACATTTATGGATATCATAGCCACGACCGTTTTGAATTTAATAAAAACCAAAAATATGCTTACAACAATCTAAATGCCTCCGCTAAATGGAAACGACTGTTTAACAGTAAATTAATAGGAAGTTTTGCCGCCGGATACGACCATTATGATTATAGGCACACAGATGATACGAATGAATACGCAGCATTCAGACTCGCTTTCGACATCAACCAACTGTTTGCAAAAACCGATTTCTCTTATGATATGAACGAGCATAAAATGAATTTCGGATTCAAAACAATACTTTATGATATTAATCCGGGAACCTATTCTCCCGAAGGTGCTAATTCGTTGGTGCGACTCGACGTATTGCAAAAAGAAAAAGCATTGGAATCGGCACTTTATATGGAAGACCAGTGGGATATTACCAATAAGCTTTCTGTAACCGGTGGAATTCGGTTCTCAATTTTTAATGCTTTAGGCCCGCGCACTTATTACGAATACAATCAGGAGGTATTACCTTCCATACCTACCATTATTGATACGTTAAGTGCCGATGCCGGTCAGGCATTCAAAACATATATGGGGCCTGAGTTCCGGTTGTCTGCCCGTTATGTATTAGCGGATAATCTTTCCGTAAAAGCAGGATTCAACACCATGCGACAATATATTCACAAATTGTCGAACACCGTTATCATGTCGCCTACAGATACATGGAAACTGAGCGACACCAACATCCCTCCTCAAAAAGGATGGCAGGTTGCAACCGGATTGTATTATAATACACCCGAAAAAGTTTGGTTAGCCTCTTTGGAAGTTTATTACAAAAAGATGAACAATTACTTGGATTATCGTGCCGGAGCCCGGATATTAATGAATCAACATATTGAAACAGATGTAATTAGTACAGAAGGATATGCCTACGGAGTGGAATTATCACTCAAAAAAGAAGTCGGAAAATTAAATGGCTGGGCCAGTTATACTTATTCGCGAACGTTTCTTCGTCAAAACGATAATTTTGGGAACCTCCTTATTAATAATGGAGACTGGTATCCTACGGATTACGACAAACCAAACGATTTCAAGTTGACCGGTAATTACAAATTTACTCAGCGATACAGTTGCTCGGTAAATATCGATTACAGCACAGGCCGTCCGATAACCATACCTGCCGGATGCTACTACAATGAGGCATTGAGAAAAGTACAAATGTACTATACAGATAGGAATATGTTTCGAATTCCCGATTATTTCCGCATGGACTTATCATTTAACATCGAGGCCAGTCATAAACTGACTTTGCTGACTCACAGTTCTGTTTCTTTCGGAGTATATAATTTGACAGGAAGACAAAATGCTTACTCAATATATTATGTTTCCGAATACAATAGAGTCAAAGGATACAAGCTTTCTGTTTTTGGAGTGCCAATTCCTTTTATAACGTATAATATCAAATTTTAATCGTATGAACTCAAAAATATTGTCTTGCTTAGTTGTTTTGTCGTTGCTTATAACAGGATGTATATCAGAATTTAACGCCAATTTGCCTTCTGATGGCAATCAAATCCTGATCGTAGAAGGAAATATTATAGGAAACTCTGATGCTATATTTTATTTAAGTAAAAATTTCCCTCTTAATTCCGGGGCTGCTCCTGCGGAAAGTTTCGATGTTGAGGCAAAATTAACTGTTATTGGTAGCAATGGATATAAAAGTCCTCCGGCAAAATCTTTGAAAAAAGGTGAATATCAAATAGCTATCGGTGAATTGTATGATGATGTAAAGTATGCCTTACAAATAGAATATGATGGGAATATTTATCAATCTGCTTTCTCGAATCCGATTCATACCCCCGGAATCGACAGCGTTTCGTGGGCGCAACCGGAAAAATTTGGCGATATTTCTTTCTATATCTCTACTTACGATAATACGAAGGGTGCTAAATTTTTCATGTGGGACTATACGGAAATATGGGAAGTCGAAGCAATTTTCCCCACCACAGTCTTTTATGATTTGACAAATAACAACTATTATGTTATTGATCCCCCTCCTTATCGTTATTGTTGGAAAAATGCAAGGTCTGTTAGCCTTTTAACCGCTTCGACAGAATCTCTTGTAGAAAATAAAATCATTAATCGGCAACTCTACCAAATCAGTCCCAAAGATGAACGTTTTTCAATACTTTATTGCGTTACTGTATCTCAAATAGCTGTCAGCAAGAGTGCGTATGATTATTTCCAAAACAAAAAAACATTAAACGAAGAAATGGGAGGGTTATTTGCTCCTCAACCTTCCGAATTGAGAGGAAATATCATTTGTACTACGGAGCCATCAAAAAAAGCAATGGGATATGTTGAAGTTGTTAAAAATACAACTCAAAAAAGAATATTTATTGAACGGGCACAAATAACACGTCCGCCAAATTATGATGGATGTAATTGGATGGAGTATAGAGATGTATTAGCTTATTTGGTTGAAAAAAAAATTAGCTTTTCCGATTATTACCGAATGGGATTTCGGCCGGTCGGTGATAGGAATATGGAATATTATCCCAAAATAATTCCCTTCGGATGGGCTTTAGAAAGTTGTACCAGTTGCGTAATCAATGGAGCGGAAAAGAAAAGACCTGATTTTTGGCCTAACAATCATTATTAATTAAAAAAAGAAATGAAAGCACTACATCTGATATTTTCGATCTTGCTGTTTTTCTGTTTTTCATTAAAGGCAAAAGAGCCGTTTTATGAAAGAGTATATGTTCACACCGATAAAGATTGTTATGTTGCCGGAGAAGATATTTTGTTGAAGTTTTATGTCGTTGACAACCGTTTTCAACCCTCTTCTCTGAGCAAAGTAGGATATGTGGAAATTTGCAATACAGAAAAACCTCTGATGCAATTGAAAGTAGCGTTAGAAAAAGGAGGCGGAGCCGGAAAAATAAGCATTCCCATGAATCTTCCTTCGGGCATTTATCAATTATCAGGTTATACTCGTTATATGAGAAATGAAGGAGAATATGTTTTCTTCAAAAACCAAATTGCTATTGTGAATGCAACACAACCTACTCCTGATCCTAAACGATTTGAATTGGTCGAAAAAAATGAACCGACAAATTCAGAGAAAAAAGAATCTGGTAACTTTTTGATAAAAACCGACCTAAACGAGTATGGAAATCGACAGAGGGTAGTGCTTTCTATCGACAATATTCCCGAAAACACAGCCAATTTGGTTGTTTCGGTCAGCAGAAACGACTCGATTGCATTTGTACCGGAAATAATAAATCATTCGGAATGGCTGAAACAGGCAACAAATACTTCTCCGCTTTCGCAACAATGGATTCCCGAATATGAAGGACACATCATTACCGGACGTTTTGTCCCTGATCCGCAGGGAGAATTGCTATCCAACGTTGCTCTTGTTGGAAAAAATATCAGCTATACAAGCGGGCAAGCAAATGCCCAAAATGGGACAGTCAATTTCTATACTTCCGGAATTTTTGGCCGGCAGCAAATCGTAACATCTGCCGTATCTCCTTTTTATGAAAAAGCAGCTTATCGCATTGATCTGCTTACTCCGTTTTGTGCATCTTTGCCTGATAGTTTACCTGTTCTACAAATTTATCCGAATGAAAAACAGATCATGGAAAGATATATTGGTGCTCAAATTCAGGGAAAAATGAATAACGATGCCATCGAAAATTTTACTCAGATATTTGAAGGCTGTACTTTCCAGCCCACTTTAAGTTATGATTTAGACGAATATACTCGTTTCAATACAGTAAGTGAAACTATACTGGAATTTATCAGCAGAGTCCATGTCGTTAAAATACGCGACAAGCGGAGAATCGGTGTCTTTTTAACTGAATATCAAAGAATTAGTCCAAGAACGTTAGTTCTGCTTGATGGAATTCCTATCTACGATCATGAAGATATTCTCAATTATAACCCGATGTATATAAAAAAGGTCGATATTTACGACGAACGTTATATGTTTGGCGGTAAAGATTTTGAATGTATCGTATCCTTTATCACTCGTGAAGGTAATTTGCCGCTTTTTCAGTTGAGTGGCGAATCACAACTATTCAGTTATGATTATCCCTCGCCTTCGCCGGTATTCGATATGCCGGATTATTCAACCGATTTGGTAAAGAATTCCAGAAAACCGGATTTTCGACATACTTTGTATTGGAATCCCTTTGTTGCAACAAACGGTCAATCTGCTAATCTTTCTTTTTATACATCCGACTTGAGTGGAGAATTCAAAGTTGTTGTCGAAGGTATTAATGCCAATGGAGAAATAATCCGAGGCGTTTCTTATTTTCAAGTAAAATGATATTCGAATTAGAAGGTATAGCCTAATTTTATGTGAGGTAAACGTATTTTGTCATGGTCAAGTTGCTGCATTTGATCTGCAAACGGATAATCTTCGTAAACTAACCGTATAAAGATAGCTTGACTTGTTTTTATTTTATAATCTGCACCCAAAGCTAAATAATATCCATAATGTTTCTGTCGTAAAATATCTCGATCTTCATTCAAATAAGTAAAAGCAGCGCCGGCCTCCACCGTTGGAGATATTCTATATTTTGGATAGGTATATTTTACTCCTAATCGAAAAGAATATGCCATAGCATCGTAAGAGGATTCTTTTATGAATCGGGAAAGAGATACATCCAATTGGGCACTCCAAGACTGCGACCAACGTGGATTTATAAAATTAACTTGCGCTCCGAGTATGGGGGACACATTACTTTCTGTGTAATAGCGATGTTTAACTACAGTTTTTCTTTTGCCATTATGATTCTCATAAACAGTATAAGGGACTGCAAAAGTATAATTCGACAACTGCAAACCGGTATAAGCAGAAAATTTTAATTTCAATCCATTGTCGTCTGGCCGCGGATTTTGAAAAATAATACAAGATTCACCTGTAGTACACACTTCGTTATGATATTCTTCAACAATGCTCATCATTGATTTTTGGTTAAAATTGATTCTTTCGGCCTTCTTAACAATGGGTTGATAACCCCGAAAAAGATAACGAACCTGTCCAACGTAACGCATATCTTTACGAACGACTTTTGAGCCGTCTCCACGAATGCCTGTTTCTTCTATCCTTTCCGGCTGTTGGCTAATGACTTCCATTTTTCCTTCTTCATTCTCAAAAAAGTAGTAGCTGATTTCGTCTTCGTAATAATACAAATTCATGATTCCTTTGACCAAAAATTCTAAAAAGACTTTTTGAGGTGTTTCGTTTATCTGGATTTCGCGGGAAACATAATATTTGCCTTCGTTGGTAAAACGATAACCAGCAATATCTCCGGGCAAATAGGTTTTTGCAGCCGATCCTAAGTCCGATTTGAATTCGCATTGTCGCTGATTTTGCTTGTCTGTTCGGAAATTAATCCAACCGATTACGGTGTCGTTTTGATTTGTAATAATATATCCGGACTTGTAATTGCCTTGTGCATAAAGCATTGCAGACAGAAAAAGCGCAGCAAATAATAACAATTGTTTCTTCATTTTTTATACTTTATTTGTCAAGTACACAAAGGTATCTTATTTCTTTGAAAAACTCAAATATTTTTTATGCTTATATATCCCGATTTTGAGCGAATAAATTCAATGAAACGGTAATAGATAAGATTGCTTGAAAGGATAGATGGGTTTCCTGTAATGAAAAGTTGCTTTCTTGCTCTTGTGATAGCTACGTTTAATTTTCTGTCGATAATTTGCCCTTCTTCTTCAATATTATTGACCAAAAAATCCAACTGATACGATTTATTGACACAAAAAGAATAAATAATAATATCTCTTTCCGAGCCTTGAAAACGTTCTACAGTATCGACCAAGATGCCGTTTAATTCGGAAATATTCAAATCGTAAATTTCTTTCTTTATTAATGCAATTTGACTTCTGTAAGGAGTAATAATCCCGATGGTTCCCGCTACGGAAAACGCTTGATTGTTGATTTTGTATAACTCGTAGATGTTTTTTACAAGCTCCTTGACAATTTTAGCTTCGTGGGTATTGGTCTTGTTCGTTTTATCTTCTTTGTGCGTATTGGATGGAATAAAAGCTATTCGCTTGGTTGCGATAATTTTGTGGAAAGGATTTGTTTCATCAAATCGGGTGTACGCCAAATTTTCAGTTTGATGCGTTACAGGGACTGTTTCAAGTCGATTATCATAAAACGCCTCATTGGGAAACGATGCAACTTCAGGGTGCATTCTTCCTTGTTTTTGCAACATGCTCCAAACAGGCGATTGCTTATCCGATTTATGTAAATTGTAAAGTCGTTCAAAAAGTGAGTTTCTCTTATTGGTCAATCCAATCTGATTTAAAGTCGGATTGATTACTTCCGATTCTTCCTTTTTTTGCAGCACAATTGCCGGTAATTGCTTATGGTCGCCAATCAAAATAAATTTATCAATTGCATGGGTACCTGCTACGTTTTTGGCCGACAAAATTCCGATAATGTTTGGTTCTAAAATTTGTGATGCCTCATCAACGATGGCTACTTGAAAATGTTTCAGTTTAAACAGTTCTGTTTTACCGGATAACGATGCAGTTGTCCCGACGAAAATTCTGTGCCTTTCAATTTCTCGACGAACTTCCTCTTTTTTATTGTAATGTTCAATTGCTTTTTCGAGCAGTCTTTTTCGATGTTTTTCATCACACGATAGTTCGGAGCCAATTCTTATGAATGGCGGATTGCCTTTCACTTTATCCAACGCATCACAAATTTCATCTACGGCACGATTCGTGTACGCCATCAATAATATGTTGTTGGTTGGCTCGCTGTAAAATTCTTCCACCATTGATTTTAAAGCAACCGAAGTTTTGCCGGTTCCAGGAGGTCCGATTAGCAGGAAATAATCTTTGGCGCGTTTGGCTTTCAAAATTATATCGTTTATTTCCGGCGAAATATAACTGCCTGTTAATGTTTGCGTTAAATCCTGTGTCGGTTTTCTCTGATGGAGTAACAAATCTTTTCTGTCTTTGTTGGCTAGCAAAAAAGTATATAATCCACGATACATGGAATTGTAAGAGGAATCTAAAAAGTCGCGTTCGATGGCATACTTGCTCTGCTGTGGCAACACGGATTGATTTCGCTGTTTGAAACGAAAACGGATTGTTATTTCAGATGCTGCAAGTTTTTCAATCGTGGCTTTAAAAATTTGCCTGTTGGTTACATTATCCTCATCTTTGTTTCTTTCATACAAAATTACAATATCTCCTTGCCGGAAATTGGGAAGAAATGTTTGTTCGTAAGCCGGAATTTTAAATCGGATAATTGGCGTTTCTTCTTCCGTTTTATTTTCAATGATAGATAAGTCGAAAAGAATTTCTCCGGATTCTTTTTTCTCTCTTAATGAAGACAACCAAAGAGATGAAATTCCTCTAATGCTTTCATAATCAGCATCTCCTGCTTTTGAAATGTAATGTTCTTTGGTTACAAAAGAGTAAAAATTGTGGAAGTATTCAAGTTCTAATGAGCTCGATTTATCGATAGGTTCTCTAAATTCAGCCAATTGATTGGAGGCCCAAGACGGAACAGGAGTATTGGTTAAAAGATTCGTACCGGTTAAAGTACTTATCAAAGATGCTGCATCTCCTTTTTCTACAATATTTTTTTCGTTGGCAACAATTAAATTTCTTTTATTTAGAGCTTCCTTGGTGAGCTTCTCCAATTTATTGGCATAAAGCAATTCATTGTGTTTTGAATATAAGATGTAGGTTTTTCTATCGGCATCTTTCCCAAAATTAGCATTCAATACGGCATAATAGAGCAAAGTCTGCACATAATTATTTGTTTTTAATTGAATGGGTGGAGGAAAAGTTTTAGTACTTCCTGATTTCAATTCGATAATTCTTTTGAAATCCTGCGTCAGAAAATCCAATCGCCCTTGAAGACCTAATTGCTCACAAATAAACGAAGGCTCAAGCAGTGCCGTTTCCTTGTTTATTTCCTCTTTCGGCAGTACATTATTTATTATATTCCGGATATTTGTAAAATGCAATTTACCTGTTTCGTGAAAATCTACAGGAATATCGCAGGTCGTTATTTCGAATGGAGCACCTTTAAATGATTTCTTGATTACTTTGTCGTAAAGAACCGGTGCATGAGGCTTTTCATTGACAAGTTCGTCGAGCATATTATTGGCGATATTACCGAGTAATAAATAGTGTCTGTTAGGCATAGTTTCCAATCTCGAACGAAAATAATTCAAATAGCTATCTCCTTCGTCTTTAAAGCATTCTGCCAACGAGCTGATATCTATTAGGTAGTCGGGTTCAAGAATGATAAATTCGGGCAAATAAATTTCTTGTTCATCTATTGTTACATCAATGAGATTCAGTTGACAACCGTTCCAAAGTTTGTCTACCGTATCGTTAAATTCTTCGTTGACACCCGGAACATGATGTTTTATTTTTATTGGTTCTTCTGTAGGATTTTCTTCATCAAAACTATAAATAAATTGCTCGTCAACCGAAGATACTTCTACTCTTATTCGATTGTATTTATTAACCGGTTTTGTTTTGGGTTTGTAATAATCCTTTTGAGGAAAAGCGGCTGATAATGTACCCGGAATAACTGCGTTATAAAAATGGCTCAAAGCATTGCACAATGCTTTCAAATCCTGCAAATAGTCTTCTTGAGTTGGTTCAAGATCGGCATGTAAAACATTGTTGGCGTTAATCCTAAACGTATTAATTTGAAATGTTTTGTACTTGTCGAGTTTCGTTTTTTCGCATACATAATTCAGTCGAGAAAACAAATTAGAAAATTGAATGCGTTCGTTGGCAGTCAAGTCTTTACACACTCGCTCAAGCAACGAACGCATTTTAAGATATTTATCCTTTATGCAGTCAGATTCGTGGTGGGTTTCTTTTATTTCTTCAAAAAACGCTATTCCGTTCATAAATAACTAATTGCTTAAAATCGGTTTCTTCAAACCTTTCATAGAGGATTTACCGGTTAATTTGTTATACAATAATTTTTCCAAAAGGAGTTAAAGCCAGTGCCGCCATTTTGAAGTGTTGCAGGCCGAATGGAATACCAATAATTGTAATGCAAAAGAATACTCCGAATAATAAATGAGACAGACTAATCCAAATACCACCTATCAGAATCCAAATTACATTCATGAACATTGATAAACAGCCACCTGCGTTTCCGTTGTCTATCACCTTGCTGCCGAAAGGCCAAAGTGCCAATAAGCCTATTTTCAGGGTTTGTATTCCGAACGGAATGCCAACAATGGTTATCATTAACAGAAGACTGGCAATACAGTATTCGATTGCTATCAACAAACCTCCGAACACTAACCAAATTATATTTCCTAAAGTTTTCATTTGTTATTATCGTTTAATATTTTGCTGAAGTCGTAAATTTACTTTTGTTTAAATAACATTTATTGTCGGTGTAAATATAAAGTATGGTTCCATCTTTGATGGTGTCGATAATCGGTTGAGTAACATCTCTCGGCAAAGCAGGACAACCAAAGCTGCGACCTAATCGCCCACTTTCAATAAGTGAAACATTGCAGTAATCGGCTCCGTGTATCACGATAGAACGTTGTTTTGCTTTGTCGTTAATATTTTTTTCCAATCCATCAAGAATTAAAGAATAACCATTTCTTCCCTGATAAGTGTTTTCTGTAATATAAAATCCCGGAGAACTTTTATTTGAACCGGGTTTATTGGAAAAAAACGTTGCATAATTTTCTCCGCTATTTTTCCCATGAGCAACATAAGTAGAATATAAAAGTTTCTTGTGTTGCATATCAAGAACAAAGAATCTTTCTTCCGTAGATGGTTGGCTAAAATCAATCAAAGTCATGATATCTTTATTTTTTGTATTGATTTTATTGTAGCCTGCGTAAGCATATTTAAAAGCAGTGTAGTTGATAACACCTTTTAAATTCATGTCTTCATACAACTGAAGGCATTCTGACTTAGAATGTGATTCTGAATTTGTCTTTTTTGTATCGGTTTTTGCCTCTTCTACTTTAGAGAAAAGTAAAAATGCCGGTAAAATCAGGTATATAAAAAATTTCAACATAATCAATAATTTTTATTCTAAAACAATGACGAGGCTGTTGTTTATGGGAGCCCAATCATATATAAATTTAGCATGTGAGGCGGCAGTGCGCACGCACATGTGAGAGCGTGGGATAGTTCCTAAAGTCGGACTAAATTCGATAATGTCTTTATGTGGTAGATTTACCGGAACTCCGTGTATATATCCACCGTCGCAAAAACGGTTGGCATAAGGAGCAAAACCTTCGATAATAGTATTTCCATCACCATAAAAAAACATTTTTTCTCTTTTTTCCTGTATGACAAAGATGCCAAGCGGAGTGGGTTTTTCGTAGGGAGGATGATGCGCACCTGTTGTGGCCGGATTCATACTTCTTACTAACCATTTATCATCGACTTTCTCCAATGTAGCGATGTTTTGATTGTTGCGATCTACCACTGCCACTTTTTTGAAAGACACATTATCTTGTATGACATCTACATATTTTTTAGGAATTATCCAATTTCCCGGAAAATATATGGTAGATACTTCAACAAAATCCGTGCCATCATTTATTATTTTCACCAAAGAACCATCTAATCCATATCGTTCGGGGACGATGGAGTCTGTCGGCAAGTATAATGGGACATTTTGGCTGCCTTCAATTCCGTATACATCTGTTACGCTATGATATTCGTTTATTTTGAAATTTCTTGCTTTAGGAGGATCTCCGTATTCGTTGCTTTTGTTCTGTAAAATCCCCCAAATCGCGGGAGATTCCTGTATCGAGTCGACAATTGCCAAGTGTTTACGGATTTTATCCCATTGGAATACCCGAACCGTATCTTTGTAGGGATAAGAGTCGGCCAAAGTGTGTTGGTCGTATAACAGTTCTTTTTCTATAACCACTTCTTTTAACCAATCTCTGTTCTCTTGAACTTGATTTTCTGCTTTTACGCTTGAATTATTGGCAGTATTTTTGCCACAAGAAATCAATGCACAAACAAGTGCAATTGATAAAATAATTGTCTTTTTCATTGCATTTTATTTTATTAGATTAATAACAAATCTTGAGCAACTTCGTCGGATTTAGTTTGACCTTGCAATTCGGCAATGATTTTCAATCCGAAGTCGAAGGTAAATCCGGGTCCTTTGCCGGTAATTATTTTGCCATCTTGCACAACGCTGTCGTCGCTTAGAATTGCGCCTTTCAGTCTTGAATCAAAACGAAGACTTGGATAGCAGGTGGCTTTTTTACCTTTTAAAATTCCTAACCCTCCGAAAATGAGCGGAGCAGAGCAAATAGCGGCCACATATTTTCCGTTTTCGACGTATTCCAAAATATGCTTTTTCAGGTTTTCGTGAGCATTCAGGTTATTCATTCCGACCAGTCCTCCGGGTAAAACAAGCATAATGCCTTCGTCGAAATTGATTTCTTCGAAAAGTTTATCTGCTTTAACCGAGATGCCGTGAGAACCTTTGACGAGATTATTTCCTGTTATAGAAATAGTTACAATTTCGACTCCTCCTCGAAGAAGCAAGTTGGCAGCAATAACAGCTTCGACTTCTTCAAAGCCTGTTGCTAAAAAGAGAAATACTTTTTTCATGATTGATAACTTTGTATTATAAACTAAGAACAAACGAAGTGTACTTTTTGTTCACGGTTTACCTTAAATAATATCTGTACGTTATTTTTCCCGATTGGTTTTCATTTCCTGAAATAACGTTGAATCTGGCTTTTTTAGCGGCTTCTAAGGCCGATTGACGCAAGGTCGCGTTGGTTATGGTAGTTCCTCTTCCGATTAAAGCTGAAGATACACTACCATTTCTGTCAACAATAATATCGACAACAATAATGCCTTCTTCCTGAACTGAAAATGCTGGACGGGGTAGACCTTCGGGACCAAGATGACGGCCTGAAAGAGAGAAATCGCCCCAATGCCCAACACCGGTGTTGGCTCCCTGATCGGAATTTCCTTGAGGACTTCCCTGACTTCCTTGTCCGGTGCCGGTACCGTAGCCTGTCGATTGAGTACTTCCGGCTCCAAAAGCTCCGGCCACTTGACTGTTTATAGCTTGTTGACGTTTTTGTTCCTCTGCTATGCGTTTGCGTTCTTCTTGTTCTATCCGGAGTTGTTCTTGTTTGCGTTTTTGTTCTTCCGCATCTATCGAAACCGTTTGTTCAATGTTTTGAGTGATAGCCGGTTGTGATGGTTGCGCTGAAACTTCAGGGGTGTAGGGTTCGACAGGAATATCGTTGGTGTTGTCGCCCATAGGCATGAATGTTCCGGATGCCTCATCAACATTACCAAAACGAACCAATACACCTGCCTCCCTTGCCGGTACAACTGTGTTCAGCACAGAGAACCACAAGATTAAGAGCAGGATTGCACAAAAAATCAGTGACCCGATATAACCAATTATTTTTTCTTTTGTCAAATTCATTTCGGCCGGGTTACGAGTATCATGCGAAATTGATTTTCATTCGCAATATTCAAAACTCTCACAACTTCTTTATAAGAAATATTTTCATCTGCATATAAAGCGACATAAAGTTCCGGTTCTTCAGCGTAACGTGCTCGTAAAAAAGGTGCAATTTCATCAAATGAAACTTGGCGATCTTTTTCTTTTCCGTGAGCGATGTAATAATTCAAATTTTCGTCTATCGTTATGCGAGTCAATGGTTTGGATGTCGTTTGACTTTGGCTTTGCGGAAGCATTACCTTAATGGCATTGGGCACTACTACGGTCGACGTTATCATGAAAAATATGAGCAACAGGAATATCATATCAGTCATGGAGGCCATACTGAATTCCGCATTTACTTTTGATCTTCTTTTAAGAGACATCGTAAATTAATTTGTTGGTTCATTTAGTAAATCCATAAACTCCATGGAACGAGCTTCCATTTTATTGACAACACCATTAACCATGGATGCTAAATAGTTATATCCAAACAGGGCGATAATTCCGACAATCAAACCGGCAACAGTAGTTACCAATGCTTCGTAAATTCCTGATGATAACAATGTTATATCTACATTTGTACCTGCATTTGCCATGTCGAAAAATGCACGAACCATACCGGTTACGGTTCCGAGAAATCCAAGCATAGGAGCTATCCCTGCGGTTGTTGCTACCCAAGTGAAACCTTTTTCAAGTTTGGCAACTTCAATATTTCCTACGTTTTCGATAGCCACTTGTATATCATTCATCGGTCTTCCTAATCGGGAAATACCTTTTTCAATCATGCGTGAATAAGGCGTGTTGGTGCTTTTACAAAGATTAATGGCCGAACTTATCTTTCCTTCATGGATGTAATCTTTGATTCGGTGCATAAAACTTTGGTCTTCTTTTTCCGCTTTTTTGAGAACAAGTACTCTTTCGATAAAAACGGCGATAGAAATAAACAAAAGGAGTACAATCGGAATCATAATCCATCCGCCTTTAACGGCTAACTCAAAAGCATTGATATGCGCCTCTGTGGGTTGTACAGCAGAAACAGCAGAAGTAAGGTCAGGCATAGCATCTGATACTTGCGCTGAAACATCTTGAATAGTTAGTAATAAACTCATTTTGTTGAAAATTAAGAGTTATGTATTAAACATCTTTTATATTCTTTTATTGTATTCTCCAGTCCTAAATAAAGCGCATCACAAATTAATGCGTGGCCGATAGACACTTCATCCAAAAATGGAATCGACTGATGCAGGAATTTCAGATTTTCGAGGCTCAAGTCGTGTCCGGCATTGACGCCCATTCCCAGTTTTTTTGCCAAATTAGCAGCTTCTACGAACGGTGCCACAGCTTTTTCTTTTCCTTTTGGATAAAGCGTTGCATACGGTTCGGTGTATAATTCAATCCGGTCGGCTCCTGTTTTTGCAGCATATTCGATATTTTGCAAATCTGTTCCGACAAAAATGGAAGTTCTGACTCCGATTCCTTTGAAGCTTTCAACTATTTCGGAAAGTTGACTGAAAGATTCCTTTACATTCCAACCGGCATTTGATGTTATCGCTTCGGGTGCGTCGGGAACTAAAGTAACTTGCCGGGGCTTTGTTTTTATTATCAAATCGATAAATTCTAAAGAAGGATAGCCTTCGATGTTAAATTCGGTTGTTACGGAGCGGCTCAAATCTAATACATCTTGATAACGGATATGCCGGCCATCGGGGCGTGGATGAACGGTAATTCCTTCTGCACCGAACTTTTCACAGTCCTGCGCCACTTTCAACACATTAGGAATATTTCCTCCTCGAGCGTTCCTTATGGTTGCTATTTTATTGATATTTACGCTTAGTTTTGTCATTGTTTAAAATATATATAGTAATTTTACCCCTAAATCCCCTAAAGGGGACTTCAGTTTCTGAAAAAACTGAAAATAATTACGGTCTTTCACACCTCGAGTCCCCTTTAGGGGATTTAAGGGGTAATCAGGGTGCAAATTTAGTAGAATTGTATCAATAAATAAAACATGTTAAGTAAAGAAATACTAATTTTAGTCGAGAAGTTTGCAGAAATCACCAATGCCGACTCTAACGGTGCGTTAATTGCCTTAGAACTTAATCCACAAGATTACGATTTATCCAATATTGCACGTTTGGTGGAATCCAATAATTGTAAGATATTGAGTCTTTTTTCTCATCCGATAAAAGAGACCGGAAAATTAGTCGTCATGATGAAAATTGATTCGGAAGATGCATCAGCTGTATTGCGTAGTTTTGAGCGGTTTAATTATTCTGTTATATATCATTTCCAAAAACAAGGTTTGACTAACGATGTACAACGGGAACGGTTAGACGAATTGATGTATTACCTGCAAATGTAGATACGAAATGAAAGTAGGAATTTTCGGTAGCGATTACCAATCAGATAAACAAGTACAGATTAAACGGGTTTTCGAACAATTGCAAAAATTAGGCATGGAAACTTGTGTGGAAAAGAATTTTTACCGGTACTTATCTTCTAAATTAAATTACGAACCTTCGGTTTCGGCTCTGATTGAAGAGAATAATTTTCAGGTTGATGTTGCTATTAGCATAGGTGGAGACGGAACATTTTTGCGCACAGCGGCTCTTGTTGGTTCCAAAGCAATTCCCATTCTTGGGATTAATACCGGTCGATTGGGTTTCTTGGCAGATGTAGGCCCTACCGAAATTGAAGATACATTAAACGATATATTCAAGAATCATTATCGCATTGAAGACCGCACATTGCTCCATTTCAAAATCGGTATGGACACGAAAATCTATAATTATGCACTGAATGAAATTGCCATTCAAAAGCGCGACACGTCTTCTATGATACGAATAAATGCGTTTATCAACGGCGAATTCCTAACTACCTACTGGGGCGACGGTTTGATAGTTGCCACCCCAACCGGTTCTACGGCTTATTCTATCAGTGTTGGTGGTCCGATTATTGTTCCGCAAGCCAAAACGATTGTATTGAGTCCGATTGCTCCGCACTCGCTGAATGTTCGTCCTTTGGTTATTCCTGAAGATTCTCGTTTAAGCTTCGAAGTTGAATCGCGAAATACCAACTTTTTGATAGCTGTCGACGGATGTTCACAGGCTTTCCCAACGGGGACAAAATTTGAAATAGAAAAAGCAGATTTCCCCATAAAAGTAATCAAACGATATAACAATACCTTTTATAAAACACTGAGAGATAAGTTGATGTGGGGAGCAGATAACAGGATATGAATAAATAAAAATAGCAGTGAAAAGAATAAGTCTGGTATTAGCTATCATATTGATAACTTTCACAAATTGTAATAAAGACCGAAAATTCTCAGAAGTAAGAAATCTTTCCGAATTTGAGAAAACGGATTTTATACCAACAATTGAACATAAAATCAATGGTGAAAGAAATTCTGTTTATTGTGTTACTCTTTTATATGCTTGGAATGAAATAAAGGAAAAAATTAAGCTGCCATTAGAGATACCTGAAGAAAACTGTGACCTAACATTACTCAATGCATCTAAGTCTTTTGTTGGTGTTTTGAAAAGCAATGAATACGTTGTTAGTGGAAATGTTGATGGTGAATTAATTACAGCCAAAGCTGAATTTAGTAAATCTTTGCCTTTTGAAATAAAATTAGAAGAATTCAAAAATAAATTAGTTTTTGATGGTCAGTCTGTTGCCTCATTTGGAATTACGGGTTATAGTGATTACGAAAAACTAAAAATTGTCAGAATTGGTTATTATGAAAATGATAATAATTTTATAATCAAACTGTTACCAAAAGACAAAAACCATGAAGTAATATTGTTTAAAACAGGACAACCTTTTTATTCAATAGCTGAAATGGTCAATGAAATTGAGAAATTAATTGAAATTGGCAAAACAGAAAAAAAGAATGAAAAACTAAGTTGGAAATATTATTATGCCGACGAAGACGAAATAGTAATTCCAAAGTTTAACTTTAATATCGAAACAAATTACTCGACATTAGAAGGAAATAAACTCAAAACAGAAAAAACAAACTATCAGATTGAAAGAGCTTGGCAAAGAACAGCATTTATTTTAGATGAAAATGGTGCCGAAATTGAGAGTGAAGCGGAAATGGAGGCAGTAGTTGAAGAAGTAATAGAAGATTATGAAAGACCGAAACCTAAAAAAATGATTTTTGACAAGCCATTTTTGATATTATTAAAACGTACTGATGCTAAAAATCCTTATTTTGGACTATGGACTACAAATTCGGAACTAATGATAAAAGAATAACTTCATTGCTCATGTTATTGAATAAAATTTAAACAGACTCTAAATAAATTATTATGCGAAATAAAATTGTATTGATAACAGGTGCTACAAGCGGAATAGGAGAGGCTTGCGCTTTCAAATATGCCTCGGAAGGAGTTAATTTGATTCTAAACGGAAGAAATCAAGAAAAATTGGAAACCCTCAAAAACAGCATCTTGGAAAAATATCCGGTTGAAATATTGACGCTTTTATTTGATGTAAGAGACAAAGAAACTGCTAAAAAAGAAATCGACAACTTACCCGAAAAATGGCAAGCCATCGACATTTTAATTAACAATGCCGGATTGGTTTTAGGAGTTGATAAAGAATTTGAAGGTAATCTGGATGAATGGGATATTGTTATCGATACCAATATCAAAGGATTACTAACAACAACCCGACTGATTGTTCCCCTGATGCTAAAACATAATCGTGGGCATATTGTCAATATCGGTTCCATTGCCGGTGAGGCTGCCTATCTTGGAGGAAGCGTTTATTGCGCCACCAAAGCTGCAGTTCGCATGCTGACCGACGGTTTGCGTATAGATTTGGTTGATACGCCTTTACGAGTAACGAATATCAAGCCCGGATTGGTTGAAACAAATTTCAGTATCACCCGTTTTCATGGTGATAAATCGAAAGCTAATGCCGTGTATCAAGGATTAAAACCATTAATTGCTGAAGATATTGCAGAAACTGTTTATTACACGACTTCTGTTCCCAAACACATCCAAATAGCAGAAGTGTTAATCATGCCTACCAATCAGGCTACCGGAACAGTGGTTTACAGAGGACAGTAATTTTTATTCTTTGAAATACACTCGTTTTACTCTCGGTGAAATAGATGTAAGAATCTCGTATGGAATAGTATCTAACTGATTAGCAACCTCTTCTATCGTAATTTCTTTCCCGAAAATAATTGCCGTATCGCCTTCTTGAGCATTGGTATCGGTTACATCTACCATACATAAATCCATGCAGATATTCCCGATAATCGGACAACGTTTTCCGTCGATAAAAACAGAACCTTTGTTGCTTAATTTTCTGTCTAATCCGTCGGCATAGCCTATGGGAAGGCAGGCAATGCGGGAGTCGCGAGATAAAATGCCGTTCCGGCCGTAGCCGATGGTTTCATCTTTTTTTCTGTCTTTGATTTGCAAGATTATTGTTTTCAAAGTGGCTACGTTTTGCAACGCATGCTTGTCGACAGCCGAAATACCGTACAACCCAATTCCCAGCCTAACCATGTCGGATTGAAATTGAGAGAAACGTTCGATGCCGGCCGAATTAAGCGCGTGTTTCATAATCGGGTAGGAAAGAGCGACTTCCAACTCGGCAGCAAGAGAATTGAACAGAGCAAACTGCTGCATGGTGTATTCATCGTGCAACAAAGAATCGCTACCTGCCAAATGAGAAAATGCGGAACGGACTTTCAAACAGGATTGATTGTTTAATATCTGAATCAATTCTTGCATATCATTCTTTTCAAAACCCAAACGATGCATACCTGTATCTAACTTGATATGAACAGGATATTGAGTGATTCCACGTTTTTCGGCCTCCTTCAACATGGTTTTTAATATCCTGAAGCTATATATTTCAGGTTCTAAATGATTGTCGAACAATGTGTTGAAACTGTTTGTTTCCGGATTCATCACCATTATAGGCATGGAAATTCCTTCTTTGCGCAGTTCGTCTCCTTCATCGGCAACAGCAACCGCTAAATAGTCGCAACCTTGGTCTTGCAGCGTTTTAGCTAATTCGTAAGAGCCTACACCATACCCGAAAGCCTTGACCATGCAAATAATTTTCGTTTCGGATTTTAATTTCGAACGGAAATATTTAAAGTTATGAATGATGGCATCCAAGTCGACTTCGAGCATGGTTTCGTGGATTTTTTCTTCCAATTGTTCCGTTATTTTTTCGAAGGCAAAACTTCTTGAACCTTTGATAAGGATAATCGAGTTGTCAAATTGACGAATTTTTCCCGATTGCAAAAATGATTCTGTAGTGGAATAAAATTCTTTCTCCACATCGAATTTGTCGGCTTGTTTAGACAAATTATTTCCGATACCGATGATATGTTGTATTTGTTTTTTCTTGATTAATTCGGCAACTTTTGCATAAAAAATATCATTAGGAACACCTGATTGCAAAATATCCGATAAAATCAGTACGGATTTCATTTTGTTATCTACCGAGCGACGGAGCATGAAATCCAGTGCAATATGTAGCGAATTAATATCAGAGTTGTAGGTGTCGTTAATGAGGATGCAGTGGTTGATGCCTTTTTTTACATCCAAGCGCATGGCGACAGGCTCGAGATTTCTAAATATTTGCAAGTCTGGAGACTTGCTTTTAGCTGCGACGTAGTCAGAGACTACGCCGAACGAAAGCGCAGCAACATCAGAAACCACGCCAAGTGTTAAGCATAAAACAATGGCCAAGCAATGAATCGCATTCTCAATTGAAGCATCATCATCAAAAGGAATTGTTATACTATTTTCTTTTTCATCAAATACAAAATCAATCGAAGTATAATCTTTTTCTTTCTTAATCTGTTTGATAAATAACGGTGCATTCGGATTTTTTTGCGACCAACCGAATTTTTCAAAAGAATAATCTGATGTATTTATAGCATCTTCAATAATTTCGTTATCAGCATCATAAATAAGTAATTGGCTGTTTTGGAATAATTCCAGTTTCTGCAAACATTTTTCTTTCAGAGAAGTGAAATTTTCCTGATGAGCATCACCAATATTGGTAAGAATACCAATCGTTGGCTTGATGATATTTTCTAATTGCTGCATCTCGGAAACCTGAGAAATTCCCGCCTCAAAAATACCCAGTTCGGTTTTTCCATCTAATTGCCAAACCGAGAGAGGAACCCCGATTTGTGAATTATAACTCCGAGGAGAACGCACGATATTGAAATCGTTGTTTAGTAACTGATAAAGCCATTCTTTGACGATGGTTTTTCCGTTACTTCCTGTGATTCCAACAATTGGGATGTCGAACTGCGCCCTGTGAAAAGCGGCTAATTGCTGCAATGCAGTTAATGAATTGTCGACCAATAAAAAATTGGCTTCGGTCAGTTTTTCCAGTTCCGGAATGTAGTGTTGAATAATAAAGTTTCGTACTCCGGCTCTGTATAAATTAGGAATATATTTATGTCCGTCGTTTAATATCGTTTGCAGAGCAAAAAACAATGTCTCTTCAGGATGTGAAAGCGAACGGCTGTCGGTCAGCAAATAATTGATAGTCGAATGATTACGGATAATTCCTTTGGCAGAAATTATTTTGGATATTTGATTGACGGTATATTTCATTATTGCTAACAGTTTTATGTTTGTTTTGTACGCTGTTTTGCGCATCTAATCATAGGCATATTATGTTAGAGAGGCAAAGATAAATAAAATATCAGAAATTGATGTTTTTAGAAAATCTTTTTGTTGGTTTGGAGAAATGTAGTATCTTTGTAGTATAAAATCTCAATGAGATAAAAACAGTAAGGTCGTGAAGCGGTGTTGAGCCGGATGTAAATCCTTACTGTTTTTTTTATTTCTCGTCTGTACTATCTTCTATTGCAGTTATGCAGTACATATTTTTTCGTCCACTCTTTTTTACACCTACGGTTAGTTTTATCCTGCTAAAATACGGCTCAAATAAGTCTGAGGTTGCTATCATAATGAGAATTTTGTCATACTCTGCCTGCCGCTTAGAGTGAGGTTTATCCTGACCTGTTTTTCGGGCGTATTGCAGTGCAAGATCTAACGCATAAAACGCCATTGTTGATTTGTAGTTTCTAGCTGCTTTTTCTGTAGTTTCTGTTATGCTTTTAAACACCACAAAAATATCACTTTGCAAGTTGTTGTTGTAACATTTCTTTTCGGGGTTTTCGGCAGACCAACGACTGTACATCGCCCAAATCACATTTTCTCGTGCTTTTAAATCCTCTTTTTCCATTCCTTTTGGAATGACGTAGCTTTCGATGTAGACATTATTGTTGTCTTCGGTTATTTTCATTTTGGTTGTTGAAACTTTAAATTCGCGCAAAGATAGATAAAATATCAGAAGTTGGTGATTTTAGGTTAATATTACTGCAAATGAAAAAATAAAGGAATAAGAGAAAGGAATTGGAATGGATATTCTGTGCCTCTGTGTTTCCATGTAAAAAATATTTTTACCGTTTTTTCTTCAATGTGAAAAGAAATTCCAAGCCGCCTTCCGAGCGATTTTTTGCAACAATTTCGCCTTTGTGGAATAAAACAGCATTTTTAACGATAGACAGTCCTAAACCGGAACCGCCTGTGTCGCGCGTGCGCCCTTCGCTTACACGGTAGAAACGCTCAAAAATACGGGCAAGATGTTTCTCATCAATTCCTTTTCCACTGTCGTAGTATGAAAAGTAGTAATAATTATCATCTTCCATGTAATTCGTAATCTGTATATCGAGATTATTGCCTCCATAAGTAATGGAATTATCTGTCAGATTGCGGAAAATGGAATAAAGTAAAATGCGATTGCCTTCAATGGCTACATTGTTTTCGACCTTGATGTCGAAATTAATTTTGTTTTCGACAAATTTATCCGATAAATCTTTCTTTAATTCTTTCAACAAGGGTTGAATTTGCACATTCTCAATTTCGAATAAATCCGAAGCTTCTTCCATTCGGGTAACAAAAGAAATATCTTGTATTAGTTCTGATAGTCTAACGATTTGAGAATAAGCCCGTTCTAAGAAAAACTGTCTTCTTTCCGAGTCGATTTCCGATTGTTTTATCAAGGTTTCGAGATACCCTCTGATACTTGTAACAGGTGTTTTTAGTTCGTGGGCGATGTTATTCGTCATTTCCTGTTTCATCAAACGGGTTTTCTCCATTTTTGTCACATTAGTAATAGCAATTTCAAAACTACTATCTTCAAAGCGTACCACCGTAATGTTGAAATGCTTTCCGTCTCTGCTTTTTTGTGTTGTAAAGACAGTTGATTTATCTTGCGACTCATCTAAGAAATCTTGCAAATCTTTGAAAACAGGTTCTTCAAAAATCTTGTTTACGTTCAACGAGGGTTTTTCGGTCAGGAAATTCAGGTATTGTATAAAATGAGAATTGGCGTATATTTTATTTCGTTTGGGGGTAAAGAAACTCACTCCTTCCTGAAGTGAATTGAAGTGCTGAAGCATTTTTTCTCTTTCCAAAGAAATTTTCTTTTTGTTTTCTTGCACTTGTTCATAAACGTCAACGATTTTTTCTCCGATTTCTCCCAGTTCATCTTCCGGAAAAGTAATGTTTTTTAGGTCAGGATTTCCGGCTTGTGCGGCCGATGCAAAATCTCTCAATTTAGAGATGGACTTACTAAAACGCCCCGACAAATAAATCATTGCAATCATAGATGCAAAAAATAGAAACAAGATAAAATAGAGGAAAATATTATCGGTCTTGAAGAATTTCTTAATCACGATGTCATAAGGAATGGCCACCCGGATAAAATAACCATCATAATGTTTGGCAAGATACATGAATTCTTTGTTCACCGATGCCGATTTTCTGATATTCGTACCAAAAGGTCTTAGTTTGGCAATCTGTATTTCAGGACGGTCGAGATGGTTGGCTACTCCTTTTAAAGTATCCAAATTATTATCAAAAACAACGCTTCCATCTTCTTTTATAATTGTAACACGTAGATTTTCAGGCAATAAAGACAATATGTTATTTACCCGTTCTATGCTATCAAGCGAAATCTGATTTTGCACTATGTAATTATGGACAAAATTGACGAAAATACTTTGTTCGGATTCCAAGATTTCCGTTTTGTAGTTTTTTTCCCTCTCTTGTTCAAAAATGATAACACCTATTGTAAATAAAGAAAATACAATAAAAAAATAGAGAAAAAGTCGTTGTCTGTAATTCAGTTTCATAATTTATAAAAGTTCACGCAGTGAAACAATATCCGTATCCTGAACGGTTTATGATATAATGGCTGTAATTTCCAAATTTTTTCCTTAACCGAGTAATATGTACATCAACCGTGCGGTCTAATACATACCCTTCGTCTTTCCACACCCTATCGAGAATTTCTTCGCGGGTAAAGACTCTGGCCGGATTTTTGACTAACAAAAGCAGAATTTCAAACTCTTTTTTAGTGAGCAATACCTGTTTGTCATCTAATTCGACCTGTTTGGTTCCCTGACTTATTTTTAGTTTATCGATGATAATATCTTCCGATTGACTCGCATTATCCGACTTGTTTGTCCGTTTCAGAACAGCTTTAACCCGAGCAACCACTTCTTTAATAGAAAACGGTTTGGATATATAATCGTCGGCTCCGATAGAAAAACCGGTCAATAAATCATTTTCTGTGTCTTTAGCCGTCAAAAAGACGATAGGAATTTTATTTCCCTGTTTCCTCAGTTTTTCGGCCATTCGGAATCCCGACATTCCGCCCATCATCACATCCAACAGGATGATTTGATGCTCATCGGATAATTTGTTAAGTGCTTCTTCGGCAGAATAAGCAGTATCGACTACAAAACCTTCATTTTCAAGATTAAATTGAAGAATCTCGCAGATGTCTTTCTCGTCATCGACTACAAAAATCCTATTTTTTAACTCTTCATTTTTCATTTTCAACTTTCAATTTTCAACTTTTCACTTATTACCGTGCCTGATGTCTTTCCCTTCCATCAAATATATAGCTGATTCGGCTAAGTTAGTAGCATGGTCACCGATGCGTTCGATGTTGTGAGAAATAGTATTAATACTCATCAATATTTTCAATTCGCTTTCAGTCAGCACTCTACCTGCAAAAGACTGTTGTAGTTTCAAGGTTATATCTTTGAGTAAATTATCTACTTTATCGTCTGTATCGATAGTCAGGTAGGCCCTTGAATTATCTTCACAAGAAAAAGCATATACAGCATTACTTACCATTTTTTCGGTATGTTTCAGCATCTTAGCAAGTATTGCTTTAAGTTCGGTATACAAATCCGACTCCCATTCATTTTCTTTGACAAATATAGAAATATTCATAATTAAATCACCGATACGTTCTAAATAGATAGTCATATCGTGATAGGAAATAATTTTCCTTAAATCTGTTGCTTTGGGATTAAACAAGAGTATGGCATTGATAACACTTTCCCGTATTTTCACATCTAAGCTATCGATTATTTTTTCGGAACGTTCGATTTCTTCGCACAAAGCCAAGTCTTTGCCTTTTTCAAATAATGTGCGGATAATGCTCAACTCTTTTAATATGATTTCTGAGAGCAACTCGAAATCAGCGAGTAATCTGTCGAGATATTTTGATTTAATTGTATCCATAAATTTATTTTAGATTTATTACCCAAACACTCCTGTTAGATATTCTTCTGTCTGTTTATTTTTGGGTTTAGTAAACATTTGCGTTGTTGTATCGTATTCTACCAAATCTCCCAAATACATAAACATGGAATAATCGGAAATACGCGCTGCTTGCGACATATTATGTGTTACGATTACGATAGTATATTGTTCTTTCAACTCCAATAACAATTCTTCAATGTGATTGGTCGAAATTGGGTCTAATGCCGAAGTCGGCTCATCCATAAGTAACAATTCCGGTTTAAGAGCGAGGGCGCGAGCCACACAAAGCCGTTGCTGTTGTCCACCGGAAAGGAAAGAACCTTTTTTCGTCATGGTATCTTTGACCTCATTCCAAAGTGCCACATTTTTCAGACTTGTTTCAACAATCTCGTCTTTTTCGTCTTTTTTCAAACGAATACCGTTCAAAGCATATCCGGCCAACACATTATCATATATACTCATGGTTGGAAATGGATTCGGTCGCTGAAAAACCATTCCGGCACGACGACGTACTTCCATGGGATTCATTCCCAGCACATTTTTTCCTTTCAACAAGATTTCTCCTGTGGTTTTGATGTGCGGATAAAGTTCGTGCATCCGGTTGATTGCCCGCAACAAGGTACTTTTCCCACAACCGGAAGGCCCCATAATAGCTGTTATCGTATTTTCTTTGATTCCTGCACTTACATTATTCACCGCATTTTTTCCGGGTGTATACGAAACGCAGACATTTTTCAGTTCAAGCAAATATTCGTTTGTTATTGTATTCTCCATTTATTTGCTACTTGTTTAGCGATTAAGTTCAAAGTCAAAATCAAAAGTAATAATAATAATGATGATGACCAAATCATATCTATCAAATTCGGGTCGTTGTAAAACTCCCATATAAGTAACGGAATAGCACTTGTGGGGCGGTGGATGTTCCAGTTTATTGCAGATGCACCCAAAGCAGTGAGCATCAGCGGAGCCGTTTCTCCCATCACGCGCGATACTGCCAGTAAGATTCCTGTAAATAAACCTCCGAAAGCCGAAGGTAACATCACTTTAAAAATAACATTGGTATACGATGCTCCTAATGCCAATCCTGCTTCTTTGAGCGAAACCGGCAGTAATTTCAAAGTTTCTTCGGTTGAACGGATGACCAAAGGCAACATCATAATCGCCAATGCAACGCTACCTGCCAACGCAGAATAACTGTGCAGCGGCTTTACTATCCAAGCATAAGCAATAATACCGATTACAATCGAAGGAGTTCCCTGAATTAAATCCGTTAAATACCTTACAATTCCGGCAAAAGCAGATTCGGCATGTTCGGACAAATAAATGCCTACAAAAATGCCGACAGGAATTGCGATTAAAATAGCTAATCCTATCATTAATAAGCCACCTGTGATACCATTCAAAACACCTCCCGGAATATCGCTTCCGCTCATTTTAGCCAGCATGGCATCCATTGATGTTGGAGCAACTTCGGTAAATAAACTGAGGTTGAATTGCTTGTATCCTTTCTTTAACAACTCGTAAAGAATAAAAAACAAGGGTAGCATGGTAATGCCCGATAAGATACATACTGTGTAGAAAAAGATGTTGTTTTTTATTTTTCTACCCCCCAACCCCCTAAAGGGGGCTTGCGAGTTTATCATTGTTTGCTCTTTTTGCATATTTAAGTCCCCTTTAGGGGATTTAGGGGTTAATTCTCTTCATTGTTAACTTCGCGATTGAATTGATAATTGCCGTAATCAAAAACAATAGCAATCCTATAGCAATCAATGAACTCAATTTTAATCCGCCGGCTTCTCCGAATTGATTGGCAATGATACTTGCCATTGTATTTCCCGTATCAGTCAGCGACCTCGGAATGTTATTCGTGTTACCGATAAGCATTGTAACAGCCATTGTTTCACCTAAAGCGCGTCCTAAAGCCAATATGTATGCCGATAAAATTCCGGAACTTGCTACCGGAAAGCTGACCGTTGATATTACCTCCAGACGGGTTGCTCCCAAACTGTAAGCTCCTTCTTTCAAATCATTGGGAACCATCGAAAGAAATTCCGAACTGAGGGAAGAGGCGTAAGGAATAATCATGATAGCCAACACCAACGATGCCGTAAGAATTCCGAAACCTTGGTCGCTTAATCCCAAAGAAACTATTAAAGGTCGCAGGGTATAAAATCCCCACAACCCATAAACAATAGAAGGTATTCCTGCCAATAAATTAACTACAGAACCGACCATCGAGGCAATTTTTTTTCCTCTGAAATATTCTCCGGTGAACAATGCTACCGGAAATGAGAACGGAATACAGAAAAGGAGCGCGAGTAATGAAGTTATTACCGTTCCTGTGATAAATGCCAACGCCCCATAATTTTCTTGTCCCGCTCTCGGATCCCATTCGGAAGAAGTGATAAATCCGAAGAATCCGAAATATTGGAAAGTTCCGAGTGCCTGTCCGACCAGCGTATAGATAACGCCTGCTGTAAGAAGTAATATCGAACAAGCAGCGAAGAATAGCAGAAATTTGAATATCTTATCTTTCATTGTTGGGAGTTACACGAAGTTAAAAGGAGTTACACGAAGTTAAAAGAATATTCGTGTAACTCCTTTTAACTTCGTATAACTTCTATTTCACTTCTTTATTTTCGAAAGTTACTGTGCTTAAAATCGCTTTGGCATTTTGCAAAGCAGTTTCGGGTAGCGGAGAATAATGTATATTGGCAGCAACGCTTTGTGCGTCATCGCTAAGTATATAATCCATTAATTCAACCAATGTTATTGCTTTGTTTAAATCTCTTTTAGCATAAGCTTGTTCCTTATATAGGATAATCCATGTAAAGCAACTGATAGGATAAGCATCCGGTTCCGGAGAATTGGTAACCATTGTACGCATATCGATAGGAAGTTCTCCTTTAGCGGCAGCAGAAATAGATTCTGTTCCGGCCTCAATAAAATTACCCGCGCTGTTTTGCATCAAAGCAGTAGGGATTTTCTGTGAAAGAGAAAATTCAGAACCCACGTATCCGATGGCACCTTTTGTTTGTTGGATTGTTCCGGCAACACCTGGATTACCTTTCGATGCGATTCCGGCAGGCCAAGCCAAAGATTTACCGGTTCCCATTTTTTCTGCCCACTCCGTACTTGCTTTAGCCATGTAATCGCTAAAAACAAAAGTAGTTCCGCTACCATCCGAACGATATACAGGAGTTACTGTTTGTTCAGGCAATTTAACATCCGGATTCAAAGCTTGAATTTTAGCATCATTCCATTTCGTGATTTTACCAAGATAAATATCGGAAACGATTTCGGCATTCAAGTTCAACGTAGGAATTTCAGGTAAATTATACGCTAAAACAACTGCACCCATACAAGTAGGTATATGCAATACTTCGCCTCCCATATCGGCCATTTCTTCATCGGTAAGGAATGCGTCGGATGCTCCGAAATCAACGGTCTTGTCTTGCAAGCTGCGAATACCCCCGCCACTGCCGATACCACCGTAAGTAACCTTATTCCCGGTTTTGTCGGAGAAATCTTTAAATACAATGTTGTAGAAAGGTTGAGGAAATGTAGCTCCTGCTCCCGAAAGTTCATTTGTTACTTTTTGGCTACAACTGAAAGCAACCATCACTGTCATCACTAATAAAAGTACCTTTTTCATATCGAAATAATTAATAAAATGAATTTTGGAACAAGATTACGGCAAATTTGTGAAGTCGTTGTTACATAAATATTACAATTTTGTTAAGCACAAAGCAATACATTCATTCTGCATATATAAACAATATTTATGAAAAATAAGTTTATTTTTAATCAGACTATTGCGCGTGTTAGGATTTTATATATCTTTGCCTCTCGAATTATTAAACATTATAAGGTCATGAAAAATTTATTAGCAAATTTGAATCAACTTTTTGCAGATTTTACAAAAGATTCAACAGCACAATTGGAAAATGGAAACAAAGCAGCAGGTACTCGCGCAAGAAAAGCATCATTAGCTATCGAGAAAGCGTTGAAAGAATTCCGTAAAGTTTCTATCGAAGCATCTAAATAAGGGTTACACTTTATTTGTCAAAAAAGATACTGTTTTATCTCAAAATAAGACAGTGTCTTTTTTGTTTTTACCGATATTGAATAGCATTTGAAATGCTCGCTACGTTTCGGTATGAAAAGGCGAAGTAAAAAGCAGGCAGTCTTTTAACAATAACAAACAGTACGCAAGAAAATAAATGTTTAACAAAATAACTGTCCGACAAGGACATAAAATTATGGTGGGACAATGAAAAAAGTAGGATTATTATTAATTGGATTGATAATTACAATTTTTGCTAATGGACAAATCGTAAAAATTCAATTCGGAACTTCCATTTCAAAAATGAATGGAGAAATAACAAACATTGACGTAAATTCATTGTATGACGAAACATTTATTGGATATCCAATCTTTGTAGGTATAGACTATTTCGATCGGAAATTTTTTAATCTTTCGAGTAATATTGGTATGATAAGAAGAGGAGGTAAACGTGAGATGTTAGTTCCAGCAGACCCTTTTGGAATGGTTATGCGGACGATAACAGAGGAAGCAACTTTGGATTATTTATCAATAAACACTATGGTTGACTTTAAATATCGAATAAAAGAGAAAGTATCTCCGTTTATAAGTATTGGACCTCGATTCGACTACTTGGTGAGTAGCAGCAAACACTTTATTGTTTTAGAATTACTTGATGATTTAAATAGCACTTCAATTGGATTAATATTTGGTGGGGGTGTAAAATATGACATTTCAAATCTTCAATTTGGATTGCGAGCAGATTATTATTTAGACTTCACAAAAGTTGCCGAATGGTCAGCTAAAGAAGACAGAGCTGCAGGAAAAGTATCAATAAATACTTTTGTAATTAGTTTGACCGTTGGATATAGATAAAATTACATATTTATGATTTTGTACAAAATGAAACTTTTTTAAGCTTGAAAAATATTTGTTTTATTTAAAATTTAATTTTTATCATTATGCTAACTCAAATTAAAACATTCAAAGGGAACGCGCTTGCTTTGGAACTTACAGGTACGTTCACAGAAGTAGATGAGCAGTTGATGGTTCAGCTTTTTGAAGAAAAACTGAACGAAGGCAGCGAGTATGTTAATCTTTTGCTTAAAGTCAAAGATTTGTCCGTAATGAGACATATGGATTTGAAAGCCTTAATGGAAGGCGAAATATGGGGGTTTAAACACTTTGGAAAGATGGGACGATGCGCTGTAGTGGCTGAATCCGATATCATCAAAGATGTTGTAAAAGTTGAGAACAAAGCGCTTCATCTGGCAAACAGCGCTTTTGAAGAAAAGTATTTCGAAACAGCGCAATTAGATGAGGCATTGAAGTTCATAAGTCCGGAGGAATAAACCTCTTGCATTCTATGTCCCCATCAAGTAAAAGCTGTTATTTCCCAAGTTTAAATGATTGTGAACCTATCCGGTTACCATCGGCAAAAATATCGACGCGGTAGGTTCCGGGAGAAAGAAATTCTTCGATTTTCCAATAAATGGAGACAGAAGTTTCTTCACCATCGTATTCAATTATTCGCTTGACAGAATAATTAATTTCCTTGCCTTCAAACAGGAATACATTATCCCGACTTTTAATCAACACATCATCATCCGGTTTTTGGATGCGGACATAAATCACTTTTTCACCGGTTGGAGCCGTTATGTTTTTATTAATTTTAAAACTGATAGCGATTTGCTCCATTTTATTAATCTTGTCGGTAGATTTATTCTTTTTATCGATTCCGGTTACATATATCCCGCTTGCATCTAATTTGGAGGCCAAGCTGACCCTTTCCGTCAAATGCTCTTTTTCTTGCGTCAGTTGAGAAACCGTGGCTGTAGCTTGTTCGTATTTTTGAGTTACTTCTTTGTTTTCTATGGTTAGTTTTTGATTGATGCGGTTCAGCGAATCTATTTGTTGTACATACCCGCGCATGATGGTTTTTAAGGTTTCCAGTTCGCGCTTGAGTTCTCCTATACGTCTTGCGTTGGTCGATTTCACAGTACGAAGTTCTTCCATCAACCGTTGCACCTTTATTTGTTCTCTTTCTAATTTGGCTACTAATGAATCGTTGCTGACAGAAAATTTGTAACCTTCATATTGTAACGACAATTCGTTGTATTCGTCAGCTAATTCTTCTTTCTGAACGTCCATTTGAATAGCCATATCGTTTAATTGTCTTTGCTGATGCAATATGTAATATATGCCAACTCCGATAACCGTCAACAATACTAAACCTAAAAAAATCCAAAGTACTTTATTCTTCATAATGAATTTATTTAACCCCTAATTGGCTGCCTTCTAACGCTGTAGAGTGAGCAAAAGCCAAAGTCCCCTTTAGGGGATTTAGGGGTAATCGCCTGCAAAAGTACAGTTTATTAAGGTATAGTGCAAAATAAGATTTATAAAATTCCTAAAAACGAATTTTTAAACCAAAATCAACTAACAACGAGGAAATTTTTATTTGTCTGTGTGTAATTAAAAAATTTCATGTAGATTTGTGTTGTTTTTATTTTTTAAGTGGTATGGATATTAATACATTTTCAAAACTTAGTTATGGGGTATATATTGTTGCCTCGGGGAACAAAGAACGACAAAATGCGTTCATAGCAACGACTGTAATGCAGGTAACATCAAAACCGGCAAAAATTGTTGTAGCCTGCAATAAAAATAATTTCACCACAAGTCTTATACGTGAGTCGAAAGTATTTAGTGTTTCCGTGCTTAAACAAGACTACAAACCGACAACGATGGGTACTTTTGGCTTTCGTTCGGGAAAGGATTTTAATAAATTTGAGCATTGCAAGGAATTTATCTTTGAAAACATGCAAACGCCTATTGTTATAGAAGACTGTTTGGCTTGGTTTGATTGTCAATTGACTGATGAGATGGATGTAGGTACGCATATTTTGTTTGTCGGGAAAGTATTGGATGCTCAGATAATAGCAGAAAATGAAATCCCGTTAACCTATTCTTATTATCATGAAATGAAAAAAGGTGTTACTCCAAAGAATGCACCATCGTATATAATGAAATAAAGTTATTAATTTTTAAAGATTTGTATTATGAAGTATGTATGCACAGTTTGCGGTTATGTTTATGACCCTGAAGTAGGTGATCCTGATAGTGGTATCGCCCCCGGAACCCCGTTTGAAGCCCTTCCTGACGATTGGGTTTGTCCCTTATGTGGCGTAGGTAAAGACCAGTTTGAAAAAGAGTAGGATATCCGAAAAAACAACAAAATAAATTACAGAAATATTTCTTTAATAGGAATGGAAGTTGTAATTTTGTGGGCGAAAAAATTTCACCAATTTAAATATATTCAGTTATGGCAAAAGTTACGGTTGTTGGCGCAGGAAATGTAGGCGCTACTTGTGCAAATGTGTTGGCATTCAATAAGATTGCAAGTGAAGTGGTTATGCTCGATGTAAAAGAAGGTGTTGCCGAAGGTAAGGCAATAGACATGATGCAAGCTGCTCAGACTCTTGGTTTTGAAACCAAAGTTGTAGGTGTTACTAATGATTATGAAAAAACAGCCGGTTCTGAAGTTATCGTGGTTACTTCAGGAATCCCCCGTAAACCGGGAATGACTCGCGAAGAATTAATCGGAGTAAATGCCGATATTGTTAAAAGCGTTGTTCAAAGCTGTTTGAAATATTCTCCAAATGCTATTTTTGTGATTATATCCAATCCGATGGATACAATGACTTATTTAACATTGAAAACTACAGGTCTTCCTAAAAACAGAGTAATCGGTATGGGTGGCGCTTTGGATAGTTCTCGTTTCAAATTCTATTTAAGCAAAGCGTTGAATGTGAATCATGCAGAAATAGAAGGAAATGTAATCGGCGGACATGGCGATACAACTATGATTCCATTGAAACGTTTGGCTACTTATAACGGAACTCCTGTTTCTTCTTTGTTAGATGCTGCTACATTAGATAAAGTTGTTGCCGATACAATGGTAGGTGGAGCTACATTAACCGGTCTTTTGGGAACTTCTGCATGGTATGCTCCCGGAGCTTGCGGAGCTTACGTGGTTGAATCAATCGTTAAAGATTATAAACGCATGATTACAAGTTGTGTAAGTTTGGAGGGCGAATACGGACAAAATGATATTTGTATCGGTGTTCCTGCGATTATCGGTCGCAACGGTGTTGAAAAAATACTTGATATTCAATTGAATGCTGAAGAGAAAGAACTTTTTGCAAAAAGTGCAAATGCAGTTCGTGCAACAAATGACGTGTTGAAAGAAATCAACGCCCTTTAAAAATAATGATTAATGATTAATGGTTAGTGATTAATGAATATCTAATTAATCACTAACCATTAATCATTAATCATTATTTTAGTATCTTTGCGCCATGGGAGGCATTTTATATAAAGGTTTTGTAATCGGCATTTTGGTTTCCGCTCCAATGGGTCCCATTGGTTTATTGTGCATACAACGGACTTTGAATAAAGGCCGTTGGCATGGTTTTTTCTCCGGACTGGGTGCTGTTGGTTCCGATATATTTTATGCTTTGTTAACTTGTCTGGGAATGGGAATTGTGATTGACTTTATTCAAAGCAATCAGGAAGTTCTACAAGTTGCCGGAGGTATATTGATGATGTTATTTGGTATTTACATTTATCGCTCCAATCCTTCCAAAAATTTACACCGCCCTCCCACTGCTCCTAAAAATTATTTTCAAGACACAGTAACTGCTTTTGGTCTTACTCTTTCCAACCCATTTATTATATTTCTTTTTATAGCGCTTTTCGCCCGTTTCAACTTTTTGGCCGAAGCAACCATTTTTTCGACATTAATCGGAATTGCGAGCATCGCGGCAGGGGCTATATTTTGGTGGTTTTTAATAACATTTTTAGTAAATAAAGTGCGAAACAATTTCAATGTACGGGGTTTATGGATTATGAACCGCATCGTTGGAACTGTAATCGTGGTTATAGCTGCCGTAGGGACAATTGTCGCTCTTTGGGAATATGCAAAAATAATGAGATATGTGAGATGAGTAAGTTTTACACCATGAGGTTTTTGTTAATTTGTAGCATTTTTTTATGCTCGTTTGTTACGGTATCGGGTCAAAATGATTCGCTTGTCGTAAAACCCGTTTCTACGAAGAAAACGTATGCACCGGAACCTATAGTACCTTTCCGTGACACATTATTTTATGTTGGCTGCAATCTCGGCTCGTTTTCTCCCACGGAAAGAGCGACTTCGATAACCCAAAAGATACGGAACGTGAGCAAAGAATGGGATGTTTTTGCCGATTCTTTGACCATACTAACGGAAGGGAATGTACTCGAAATCGCTTATCATGATGTTGTCGTTATGACAATTACCGAAACAGATGCCGTACTTGAGGGAAAAACGCAGCAGGTTTTAGCCAACGAATATAAAGATATTATACAAAAAGCTATCCTACAGTATCTCAAAGATACCGGATGGTTAACCATACTTTGGCGAGTATTCTTAGTATTGTTAATCATTATGGTACAATACTTTTTGATTAGAATTGTCAATCTCTTGTTCCGTAAAATCGCTGTTAAAGTGCGTGAACAGAAAGGAAAAACAATTAATTCCATTAGGATTAAATCATATAAACTGATGGGTGCGGGAAAAATGACCAAAGCTATTCTGTTTGTACTCAATATATTGCGTTACGCAATCATCTTTTTGATGTTATATCTCTCTATCCCATTGGCCTTCAGCGTTTTTCCGGCTACACGAAATATTGCAAACATTTTGTTCGGTTATGTACTGAAACCTTTCAAAACAATACTTTTAGGAGTTGCCGGGTTTATCCCGAATCTGATTACTATTGTTGTGATTGTCATCGTTTTCAGATACCTAATCAAAGGACTTCATTATTTGGCCGAAGAAATCGACAAGGGACGACTCACGCTCAAAGGATTTTATCCCGATTGGGCTCATCCGACGTTTAATATTATCAAAACCCTGTTGTATGCTTTTATGTTTGTCGTGATTTTCCCATATTTGCCCGGTTCCGACTCGAAAGTATTTCAAGGAGTATCTGTATTTATTGGTGTCGTTTTCTCATTGGGCTCTTCATCTATTATTAGCAACGTGGTTTCGGGATTGGTACTCACTTATATGCGCCCGTTTAAAGTGGGCGACCGCATTAAAATTGGCGATTTGATAGGCAATGTGGTAGAAAAAACACCTTTTGTAACTCGCATTCGCACGCTCAAGAATGAAGAAGTAACTATCCCCAACTCTGGCATTATGTCGGCACAAACATTTAATTATACGCACTCGGCAAGTATCTACGGATTGATTCTGCATACTAAACTGACCTTTGGCTACGACACGCCATGGCGAAAAGTGCATGAGTTGTTACTCGAAGCAGCCAAGCGAACTCCCGATGTGTTGGAAACTCCCAAGCCTTTTGTCCTGCAAACGGCGCTTGACGACTTTTATGCAGAATATCAGCTGAATGTTTATGTCAACGATGCGGATAAAATGACACAAGTTTATACTGCTCTGCATCAAAATGTTCAGGATGTATTTAGTGAAGCGGGTGTGGAAATCACATCGCCTCATTTCTATGCGAATCAACAGTAGATTCGGAATATGCTTGGGTGATAAAAAGAAAATCGTATCTTTGCATAATACTAAATATTTTAAAAATGCTGAAATTTCTTCTATTTCTTTTTTTTATTTTTATTTTCTTGGTTCTTGCTTTTGGCTTTTCTATCGTGAAGTTTATTTTCCGCCTTCTTTTCGGAGGATGGAGTAATAACGCAGGACAACAATCATCAAGAGAACAACGGAACAAAACAGACTATACAGGCACAAAACATAACTCTTCTAAAGTAATCTCCAAAGAAGAAGGGGAATATGTTGATTATGAAGAAATTAAATAATTTCCGAATACTGCATTATGGCACAAATAGCAAAAAAATTAACGGATTTGATTGGCAACACTCCTTTGTTGGAGTTAGGAAATTTTGCCGAATTACACAATGCTGAGGCTCATATCATCGGTAAACTTGAGTATTTTAACCCGTTGGGCAGCGTGAAAGACCGTATTGCTTTTGCAATGATCGACGATGCCGAAAAACGAGGTACACTGAAACAAGGCTCGGTTATCATTGAGCCGACAAGTGGAAACACAGGTGTCGGATTGGCGTATGTGGCTGCTACAAAAGGTTATCGCCTAATACTAACTATGCCCGAAACCATGAGCATTGAACGGCGAAATCTGTTGAAAGCACTTAATGCGGAACTTGTACTGACCGAAGGTGCAAAAGGGATGAAAGGTGCAATCGCCAAAGCAGAGGAATTACAAACCGAAATTCCGAATTCGATTATTCTCCAACAGTTTGAAAATCCGGCTAATCCTGCCATACATGCTCACACCACCGCAGAAGAAATTTGGTGCGATACCGATGGAAACGTCGACATCCTTGTGGCGGGCGTGGGTACAGGCGGAACTATAAGCGGAACAGGAAAACGACTGAAAGAACTTAATCCCAATATTCGTATTGTAGCAGTAGAACCGGCAGATTCTCCCGTTCTTTCGGGCGGAAATCCCGGACCTCACGGAATACAAGGTATCGGAGCCGGCTTTGTGCCGAAAACTTATGATGCCTCGGTAGTGGATCAAATTATCGCGGTAACAAACGATGATGCCATTCGCACAGGAAGACAGTTGGCAAAAACCGAAGGACTTTTGGTCGGCATTTCGTCGGGAGCAGCTGTTTTTGCTGTACTCCAATTAGCCCAACAGCCTCAAAACAAAGGAAAAAACATTATAGTCATACTTCCCGATACAGGCGAAAGATATTTAAGTACCGTACTGTGTGCTTTTGAAGAATATCCGTTGTAAACAGATATGAAAATATAAAATGAGGGAGAATTTATCTATCTTTTATCAGATTTATAAATTCTTCTCTTGTTTTGGCAGTATTAAATATGCCGGTAAAATCGGAGGTAGTAGTGATTGAGTTTTGTTTTTCTACCCCTCTCATTTGCATACACATGTGTTGCGCCTCAATTACAACCATAACTCCCAAAGGATTCAATGTTTTTTGGATGCAATCTTTGATTTGTGTAGTCAAACGTTCTTGAATTTGCAGGCGACGGGCAAAAACATCCACAATACGGGGAATTTTGCTCAATCCAGTTACTTTGCCGTTGGGGATATAAGCAACATGCGCTTTCCCAAAAAAAGGAAGGACATGATGCTCACACATAGAAAAGAAATCAATATTTTTCACGATAACCATCTGGCGGTAGTCTTCTTCAAACACAGCTGAAGTCAATATCTTTTCCGGCTCTTGTCGATAACCTTTTGTGAAGAATATCAGGGATTTAGCAACTCTTTCGGGAGTCTTTAACAATCCTTCCCTATCAGTATCTTCTCCTAATAGTTCTAATATTTTTCTATAATGAAAAGCTATTTCTTCCTTCTTTTTGAGTTCTTCCGCGTTTGATTCCATTTTATCTAAAAAACGACTTTAATTTCATCCGACACAACATACATTTCTCGTCCTAAAGCAGGATATTTCTTTTTGAAATCCTTCATAAAATTCGTTGCTTCTCCACTCGTTTGGAAATCACCGATACGCAATTGCCAAACCGGAGACTTGAACGTTACATTAATTGATATATCAGGAAACAAACTCCTGATCTCTCTGGCTTTAGCCTCAGCCACAGATCGATCACCTTGCTGACTGCCTGAAAATGCCTGAATTCGAAATCCCGGCAATTTCACGGATACTTCATTCGAAGAATTTAGACCCATCAAAGGTTCTCCTATCAATGCTTTTATCTTCGAATCGCATTCAACATAAATCGTTCCTCCGGAATAGCCGTTCCGGAGAAGTTCATCAATGATAGTCACTCTTGTTTGTGCATGACAGCACAAAGGCAAAAGTGCCATCATCATTCCGAGCGTAGCGAGGAATCTCCTAAAAACGTCTGTAACCATAATTAAAATGCTTCTATAATCGGCATGAATTTATCAACTCCTAAAGATGCACCGCCAATAAGGCCACCATCTACATCGGGATTGTCGAAAAGTTCTTTAGCGTTTGCAGCATTACAGCTTCCGCCATAGAGAATTGAAGTTTCGTCGGCTACTTTTTCTCCGTATTTTGCTGCCAATACGCCACGAATAAATGCGTGCATTTCCTGAGCCTGTTCCGAAGTGGCAGTTTTGCCTGTTCCGATAGCCCAAACGGGTTCGTAAGCGATAACGATTTTTCCGAATTCTTCAGCAGAGAGATTAAATAAAGCATTCTTTATTTGAGAATTAACAATTTCGTCTTGCTTGTTAGCCTCTCTTTCTTCCAACACTTCACCTACGCAAAAAATGGGAGTTAAACCGTTGGCCAATGCCAATAATACTTTTTCTTTCAAAATAGCATCGGTTTCGCCATAATAAGCGCGACGTTCGGAGTGCCCTAAAATTACATATTTCGCACCGGTAGACGCAACCATTGCGGCAGAAACTTCTCCGGTATAAGCTCCGGAAGCTTTGTCGGCGCAATTTTGTGCTGCAACACCGATTTTTGTTGTATCGATAGCTGCTGCAACCGGAGCCAAATGAATAAACGGAGTGCCGATAACCACGTCACAATTCACTTTTTTCCCAACTAATGCAGCTTCTAAATCTTTAGCTAATTTTAATCCTTCTTGCAGGTTGTTATTCATTTTCCAGTTACCTGCCACAATGTTTTTTCTCATCGAAATTATTTAAATATTTATGTTAATATATCAGTCTTTTGATTAGAAGACACAAAGATACAATTTAACCATAAGATATTAAAAAGAATTATGCAAAAGTTTTGTATCTTTGCACTTGGTATTTACCATTTTTTCATACACAGGAATTAAGATAGCGATAACAAAATGAAACTTACAACCCGATTTTTCACTCGAGGGCTGATTTGCCTATTTATATGTTTCTTCTCCATAACAGCCATTCATGGACAAAATAACAATTTTCTACATAAAAAAGATTCGCTCCTAAAAGTAATTGCATCAACACAAGGAGAGGAAAGGTTAAAAGTATACAAGGCATTGGTAGAGTTCGATCAATCCTCTCAACTCTCGGAGGAAGACGTTGATTTAATGTTACAATACATAAACGACTTTATCCGCGAAGCACGCAAACAACAAAACAAAGAATATGAAAGTTTAGCTTGCAGAGAAGAACTTATTTATTTATGGAGGCATTTAAAAGATGATGAGTTTAGACGGAAAGCAAACGAATATCTACCCATCTTTAAGAAAAATGGTTCCTATAAAGCCTACTACGACACTTATGTACCTGTGGTACAATTATTAGGAAGGGATGGAAATAACAAGCGTACTATAGAAGGAGCCAAACAAATATATGCAGAAGCTAAACAAGAAGATTGTTTGTATGGAATAACCCAAGCTACCTTACTCATAGCACAGATATATTATATGGAAGGACGTTATGACGAAGCCGAAAAATACTATCAAGAAACGATGAGAAATGCGTCAAAACTAATCAAAGAAGAATCTGACCTTGCTAATTATAATTTAATGTCAAAAGGGTACAATGGATTAGCAAATTCTTTGATTGATCAAAAGAAACTAAACGAGTTACTTGCTCTAATGCCTGTTTGGAAAAAATATACGATTGATTTTGAAAAAGCTTTCGGTTATCCCGATCCGTTTTTAGTATTATATTATAAAACCTGTGCTTTGGCTGAAATCGCCAAAGAAAAATACGAAGAAGCCGAGTTATATTGCGATTCCTTGCAGCCAATAATTGTCCCTATAGAACAACATTTGATATGGAATATCAGAGCCTCTATTTGTGAGGGACGCAATGAGTATGACAGTGCCATCGGTTGGATTGATAAAAACATCGATTGGCGTACTAATCTCGGATTTTCAAATTATTACACGATTTACTTATTAAAGGAAAAAGCTCGCTTATTAAGCAAAATGGGGCGTGCGGAAGAATCATATTCGGTTATTATAAAGGCTTTCGAACGCAACGATTCTATCGTCCAGTTAGAAAACAGTGCCCAATTAGACGAAATCCGTATCCAATACGAAGTAGACAAACACATTGCCGAAAAAGAACACCTCCATAACTATCTTTTTTTTGCCCTTGGTGGCTGCATCTTACTGGCAATCTTACTCGGAATATGGATGCATTACAGCCGGATAGTTACTAAGAAAAACCGTGGTTTATATAGACAAATTAAAGAACAAGATCGACTGAAAGATGAATTGGATATTATTTCTAAACAATACGAACAATTAATACAATCACTTCCGGCCACAGGAGAACACGAACTGAATGCCGCAGATGAAATCGTGAATCTTCAGAGTAACAAGCAACAGCGGCAACTCGTTTCCTGCATGCACGAATACCTGCTCAAGGATAGGGCTTTCGTCAATTCTGATATCGACATTGATCAAATCGCTCCGAAATTGGCAACTAACAGAACATATCTGTTTGATGCGATTAAAGCAGTTACCGGAAAGACTCCAATGGAATACGTCAACTGCTTGCGATTAGAAGAAGCGAAACGACTGCTTGATCATTCCGACCTAACCATCGAAACCATTATTGCTGAATGTGGATTTAGTTCTTTACGAACATTTTATCGCCTCTTCAGCAACTACTACCGGATTACTCCCTCCGAATATAGAAAAATCGCAACAACTTCGTAAATGCATTAATAATTTTATTATTAACCTGAAATTTGCAGCACACAACGCAACTTTCGGACTGTGTGGCAAGCTTTCGGACTGTATGGCACAAATTTCGGATTACGTGACATAGATTTCGGACTGTGTGGCATGACCTTTTTAACCTTACGTTTTATCTTTGTGCTGTAAATAAATTGAAAAATAACAACAATATTATTCACACAACACATGCTAATTGTGAAAGTTTAATAATTCTATTATCTCCGGTGTTTCCTTTATCGTTATTAGGAAATTTAGCAGTCCATATTTGTGAAAATACGGCAGCAGGCTTTTTGTGAAAAAAGTTTTCTTTTTTATCTTTTTTATTTATGTGTGTGATAAAGGACACCGGAGTTAATTTAAACTCTAATGAATAAACACTAAAAAATACATGTAGACAAATAAAAAAAGAAATGAATAAAAAAAGAAATGATTATGAAAACTATTCAAGAATTAAAAGTCTTAATCGTATTGGTAGCATTAATGCCGTTAGCTACTATACAAGCACAAGTAAAAATCGGTCAGGATGCCGAACCTGTTAAAGGTGCGGTACTGGAACTACACAGTAACAAAGCAACCGGTTATGTCGGGGGCTTGCGATTAGCTAATGTATCTTTGACAAATATAACCGATTTAACACAGTTTAGCGAAACTCCTGCGGATGTAGCAGATTTGAAAGGGGCAATTGTTTACAATACAAACCCTGCCATAACTGGTGGAAATGGAATAGGTGTTTATTATTGGGATGGTTCCAAATGGGTGAAAGATGCCGGCACAACAACTGATTTGAACGCTTGGCTAACTACCGGAAATGACGGAACAAATTCTATCGATAATTTTATTGGTACAACAGACGACAATGCGTTGATGTTCAGGGTAAATGACACCCATGCCGGAATGATCAGCAACGATCCATACGGCTCAGTTTCGTTTGGTATCAACGCTTTACCCTCAAAGACGGGCTGGAATAATGTAGCCATAGGAGGTAATATCCTTAAAGAAAATACCTCTGGTTCTTATAATGTAGCCATAGGAAACGAGAGTCTTGGAGCGAACACATCAGGTTACTATAATATAGGCTTAGGCGGCGCTCTTAGAGGAAACACTACAGGTTGGAATAATATAGGCATAGGTTCGACAGCTCTTTATTACAATACCAGAGGAGGTGATAATATAGCCATAGGCGGAAATCCTCTTTATAAGAACGAAACAGGTAACTATAATATAGCTATGGGTTCAGGTGCTCTTTGGAGTAATGTATCAGGTGGAAACAATATAGCTATGGGTAACTCTGCACTCCATCTCAATATTGATGGCGGTAATAATGTTGCTGTAGGTAATTATGCTCTTCATAGCAATACTTCAGGGACATATAATACAGCGATAGGTTACTTCGCTCTTAATGGCAATACTACAAATTCTTACAATGTAGCTGTAGGCTACTTCGCTCTTGATTACAGTAAAGGAAAAGAAAATACAGCGGTAGGCTCTATGGCTCTTGCGTATAATGCAAGTGGAGACTATAATACAGCCTTAGGTTATAATGCTCTTCGTAATAATGATGCCGGAAGTAATAATGTCGCCATAGGTCATAGTGCCGCTGCGTTTTCGACATTAGGAAACCTGAATGTGGTAGTGGGATATAGCGCTATGCCGTATGGTAAAGGAGATCAGAATGTGATTATAGGATATCGTTCCGCACCTATTCTTAATGAAGGTTCCAGAAATATAATAATTGGAAATGAAGCTGCACAAAGTTTATATAAAGGAGATAATAATATTGTAATTGGCAATAAAGCTGATGTATCTGATGATACCAATAACCAAATCTCCATAGGCAACCTGATATATGGAACAGGTGTAACCGGAATTCGCAATGACGGCATTTTTGAAGGAAATATCGGTATCGGAACAAATACACCCAACGCAAAATTAGAGGTTCAAGCGCTGGCTCCATATACTGGTTTCAGACTTGTAGACCGTGGAGTTTGTCAAGCCGGTTATGTATTAACTGCTAATGCCCTGGGTTATGCAACATGGCTACCACCAACAGCTCCCAGCCCTTGGTATAAGGTGGGTAGCATTCCGGGAGCGCCGTCAACCCAAAATACCGATGATTCTTATTTAATGGCCAAAGTAGTTATCGGTTCTACGGTTCCTGCTAAGTTTGAACCATTTGGGGCTACAGAAGCCCAGTTAACAGTTGCAGGTGGAGACGCCATTATCAATGGAATCACTGTCGGAACAGGAAAAGGCGGTATCCATAATACGGCAGTAGGCACCAGAGCTCTTCGTATGAATACAGCTGACAGTAATACAGCCGTTGGATATATAGCGCTGGAGGATCTTCAAACAGGCTATGGAAATACAGCCATGGGCAGTGCGGCTCTTTCAAATTTGAGGTTTGGAAATTATAATACGGCTGTGGGTATCGATGCGTTATCTACTATGGACGGTGATCAATCTTACAACACTGCATTAGGTTTTATGGCTGGAAGCAACTCGTTTGGCAGTCATAATATAACTATAGGTGCCAACACAAATACAGAAGGCGACTACAAAATAAATATCGGGAATTTAATATTTGCAACAGATGCGGACGGCAGTATGTCCGGCTTTTCTCCCAACGATGTTCACCACGGAAACTTAGGTGTCGGAACACATGATCCTCAGACAAAATTCCATATCCAAACTGGAGGTAAAGCTGATGCTCCGGTAAAAGGATTTATGCTTCAAGACGGAAATGAAAAAAATAAAGGATGGGTACTGACCACTGATGATACAGGTTTGGCAACTTGGCAAGCATTGCCAACTACCGGAGCAGGAGCAAGTCCTTGGCATCAATTTCCTCTTAACATGGAGACAGAAGGGAGTGCGAATGTAACAGCTGCAAATGCGATGGCGGGTACTGGTACTCCGTCGACTCTCAATAGTAATAATTCTTATTTGAGAGCAAAAGTTATTGTTGGGATAAAAGCTGAAGAAGCTATCCTGAAAGAATACGCATACACACAAACCGGTCAAGCTGGGTATCAGTTTTACGTTACCGGAGGAAATGCTTCTATCAATGGAGTTGATGTTGGTAGCGGAAGTGGTGACTATGGTAATACCGCTGTAGGTCTTAACGCATTAAACGTAATTACAAACAGTAATAATAATAGTGGTAATGTTGCCGTAGGTGCTATTTCCGGACAGAATATAAAAAAAGGAGCGAATAATGTCGCAATAGGAGTGCAGGCGATGGGAGGGTTATCAGGTGCAGATAATCCTAATAGCGCTGATATGAATACTGCTGTAGGTTCTTACGCATTACGGATAATTAAAGGCACTAAAGTAAATGATACTCCTGTAGATGGACAACTGAACACAGTATTAGGTTATGGCGCAGGATGTTATATAACTACCGGAAGTAAAAATATAATGATAGGGGTTAATCCTAATCCGAAGAGTTCTGATACTGATATGACAGGTAATAATAACATCATCATTGGAAATGATTTGGGAAGTCGTGGAAGTTCAAGTAACCAAGTAGTTATTGGTAACAGTAGCAACAATGCATATTACATGTATAATACCACCAGTTGGACAAATGCTTCCGACCGTCGTTTGAAACACGATATCAAACCGATAGGTCAAGGTGTTGATTTTGTATTGAAATTAAAACCTGTAGAATTCTTGTATAACAATGGAACCGGCAAAAAATCACTTGGTTTTATTGCACAAGATGTACAGGACGCTATGGCTGCTGAAAACATGGAAGGCTATGGTTTGGTTTCACAATTAGAAGGAGATATACTTGGCTTGAACACTTCCGATTTAATTCCGGTGTTAACGAAAGCTATTCAGGAGCAACAACAAATGATTGAGGCATTGCAAAAAATCAATGAACAATTAGAGGCTCGCCTGAAAGCATTAGAAACAAAATAATCGAACTCTCAATTATTCAGATAAGACTTTGTGTTGAAAATAAAACGGGGGAAGAATCAAATCTTCCCCCGTTTTGTTACTTCTTTCTTCTGTAGACCAAGCAATCCAAAAGAGAAATCAAACCTAAGGGGATGACAAGCCATAAAATGCAGTAAATCACCTTTTGTTTATCTCTATTAGGTGGAATTTGTCCCAATTCACTTTCGGAGAGCGGTTTTGATAATTCATCTCCTTGAGGAATATTGCGGTGATGCCATTTGTTGATAATTGTTCCTGATTTCAACAAAAGAAGTCCGGGGTTAGAGCGTATGATTGTTTTTAAAGTTGTTTCGTCCGTAATACAAATCGGATAATCGACACAAGCATTCTCAATCCACTTAAAAATTTCTTCATGACTGGATGCCGTAAGACAGTAGAATTGATAACCAAAAACTTGCGAATAATCAAAAATCTCATTTACTCTATCAAAACCGGCATCGTTGGCCCTCTCCAATTTAGGCGAAATTAACAAAAAAGTATATGAAGTATCGGCCAAGATGATGTCCGTAATCTCCACACCATCCAAGGTTGTGATGGTAAAATCGTGAATTGGAGGTGTGTAGCCTTTTTTTACCAGCTTTGTTATTCTATCGACAAATGTCCAAGCCGAATCACCGGCCGGATAATTATCTATGGTAAATTCTTTCTTTACGCCATCTTTTTCATAAATGTAAATACTCTTAAACTCATCATGTGGAGCACCTTCCGGAATTTCCATCAGTTGAGGAATATTGGCTCCTATTCGATATGGTCTGAAATCTAAAATCGGTAAATTTTGGTAACAATAAAAAGAAAGTCCAAAAATAAACATATAGGTATAAAGTACACCCAACCATGTCGATTTGTCAGTAAGAATGGGAGTAATGTAACGATTCCAAATAAAAACGACTATGGCTGCTGCCAATACAAAAATATTCTTGATAAAAGTTGCCCAATTGCTGATTACCAGTGCATCACCAAAACATCCGCAGTCGGAAACCGGATTGGCTATTGCCAAGTATAGAGTAAGAGGAGTCATTACGCACATCAGTGCGAGGATGAGAAAAGAAGTAAGTTTCCTGTAAATTCCCAACAGAATAAAAACCCCTAAAGAAAATTCAAAAGCAGATAAAATAAAGGATGCCGGCAAAGTTAACGGCTCCATGAAAGGCATACTGAAAGCCGTGAAATAATCATGAAATTTGTAGGCACTTCCCAGTGGGTCGACCGCCTTGACAAATCCGGAAAAAATGAAAAGTAGTCCAAGTAAAACACGGAGTACTTCCACCAATATTTTTTTTACTTTTTCGAGCATTTTATTCCTGTTCGTATTCTAATTTAATTAATCCAAAAAGAGCATAGTTAATCATATCCATGTAATTGGCATCGATTCCTTCCGAAACCAATGTTTTTCCTTCATTGCCCTCAATCTGTTTGGTACGGTAGATTTTTGTCAGAATAAAATCTGTATAAGAACTGATTCTCATACTTCGCCAAGCTTCATCATAATCATGATTTTTGGCATACATCAATTCTTTTGAGGCAGTGATATGTTTGTCGTAAAGTTCGACTGCCTGTTTTTCGGAAATATCTACAGTATCGGCATAGCCTAATTCCAACTGAATCAATCCGATTACACCATAATTAACAATTCCTATAAATTCGGATTTAATTCCTTCGTCGATCTTATTCGTTTCTTTTGTTTCGAGGCTGCGAATGCGATTTGCTTTGATAAATATTTGATCTGTAATGGATTGCGGACGCATGATGCGCCACGATGCGCCATAATCGTTGAGTTTTTTTTCAAACAAATCGCGACATAAAGATATTACATGTTCAAATTGTTCGTTTGTGTTCATTTCCGATGATTTTATTCTGCCGGCAAAGATAATGAAATTTGTTAAAGATAAATTAGTAACATTACCTTTTATTGAATACAAGTTGCAGCCCCTGTTTTTCGTAGAGTTTGAATTTTCTGTCGGAAGAAATAACCGGCATTTTATCGGAAATAGCTTGAGAGATAATCAGATGGTCGTTCGGGTCTTTGTGTCCTTCTACTGCATTTAATTCCGAATAATATTTCAAATGCTCCTTAGTAGCCGATTTTATTACTATTCCAATATTGTCAATAGTATTAAACACTTCTGCCGGATTTTTATACTTAGAAGTTTTAAAATCACCGGATTTATACAAATGAAAAAGTTCGCAAATGGCAACTGAACTTGTGTAAAACATATTTTCATAATCGGCAAGGATTTCCAATGTATTTTTATCCAAGTTGTCATCAGAATTTTTATCGAACAAAAGAAATATAAGGATATTGGTATCTAAATAATATCTCATCTCAGTACAGCCCTCATATTAACAATTGTACCTTCTAATCCTTCAGGATATTTTTCTCTCCATAAAGTAAATTTCGACTTCGGCTTTTGTTTTTCTACCTCATTCTTTTGGGGAGATTTTGCAGTTTGTTTTTTAACTTTTGGTTCCATAGTTGTTTTTAATTATTAACGAAACAAAGATACAATTTTTTTGAGAGAATACAAGAGGCTGCCTAATTTTTAGACAGCCTCTCTCATATTTAGCATCAAATTCCGAACGAAGTGAGAAATTCTACACTACAACTCACGAGCAGCGAAGCGTAGTTCCAACCCTCAATACCTTATTTGGTTTGATATTATTTAATCTACATAAAGTGTTGATAGAAACACCATGCTTTTGAGCAATCTTGCCCAATGTATCGCCCGTTTTTACCCTGTGATAAGTAACAGAACCGTTTTGATATTTGTTAATCGACGATTTGGTCTTGTTATACACAAAAACGTCATTATGCGGCACGTGATTGTTGAAATCGATTATTGATGCCGGATTAATCGCCATTCCCAAAAAGCGGGTTTCGAAGTGCAGGTGCGAACCGGTTGAACGTCCGGTATTTCCACCTAAAGCGATGGGTTGTCCGGCTTTTACTGTTTCTTCTGATTCTACCAAGTAATCCGAAAGATGTGCATATATGGTTTCCAATCCGTTGTTGTGTCTTATAACAAGATAATAACCGTAACCTCTTTTCTGATACTCTTGTACTCTCACTTTTCCGTCGAAAGCAGCGCGGATGGTATCGCCTACCTGAACCTTTAAATCGATTCCGTTGTGAAAACGTCTTTTTCTTGGACCAAAAGGAGAAGTTACATATCCTTCTGTGGGAGCCACATAAGTAGAAACATCTACAGAGAAAGTATCAGGAATGACAGCTGTAGCATAAGGATTGACTCTTTCCGAATCCCAAAGACCATACAAATCGTCTGCCGGAAACATTTCTTCTTCTCTATCCAACTCGTCTTCCCAAAGCATCTCGTCTAAGTGTGCTTTCAATTGTGGCGTATCGATTGCATCTGCAACTAAAGTTTTACCGTCACCGTTTTTTGTTTCTTGTACTGAAACAGGCACTCCTGCTGTGTTTTGTTCTACGTTAGAAGAAGGTATTGCAGCTGTCATCATCAATGGAATAACTGCCCCTAAACTAATAACCAGTAATTTTTTTATAAAACAATCCATCCTCTTTTTATTTAATCAAACTACCATTTCATAGGCAGCGTATATATTCAACAATAATTTATGATTGCACTCAAGAATCTCTTCTTTTTTGAAAAAACGGGTTAATTCTATTTCGGCCGTTTCGGGGGAATCCGAAGCGTGTACCAAATTTTCCATTGCGCTCACGCTGTAGTCACCTCTGATGGTTCCGGGTTGTGCGGCGCGCCCATTCGTTGCTCCCACTATATTTCTTACCACGTTCACTACATCAACTCCTTCCAAACACATTACTACAACAGGACAAGACATCATGGAATTTTTAAGATCCTTGAAAAATGACCTCTCTTTCAAGTGAGAGTAGTGTTCGTTCAGCAATTCGTCTGTTAATTGCATCATTTTCATCCCTTTGATAAGAAGACCTTTCTTTTCAAAACGAGAGATAATTTCACCCATCAGTCCTCTTTGAACAGTGCCCGGCTTAAGAATTACTAATGTTTGTTCCATGCAATAATTTTTTAAGAAATTTAACAAATTCTGAGTTTTAAACAGCCAAAGTTCGATATTTTCAATCCAAAATCCAAGAATATTTTCTTAAAAAAAGTATCTAAGCTAAATTGTTATTTCAAATAGGAAGTTTAATTATTTGTTTTTCAGCAAATTACAGAAAATATGTTTTACAGCAATTTTTCGTTTGATGCAACTTTATTTTGAAACGCATTTGTGATAAATACCTAATAAATTTTTAGCTGCAATAACATCGTTATACTTTTCGTGAGATAATCTAATCGCGTTTTCTTTGTATTTTTCGTATAAAACAGCGTCTCCTAATATTTTGCGCAGTGTCTCTGCTAAATGTTCACTGTCGTTGGGTGAATATAGTAAACCGGCATTTCCTGCGATTTCGCTGAAGGAGCCTGTGTTTGGTACCACGGCAGGACGACCGGCAGCAAAAGCTTCGCACAAATACAATCCGAAGGCTTCGTTGAATCGTAAAGGAGCGCAAATCAGCGAAATATCCTTGTAAAAAGCGGCATGTTCATTCAAAGCGTAATTATCTAACCAAATAACATCATTTATATAAGGTTGTAAAATGTTTCGAATGCGATTGACGAAGTTTTTGTTTTCGCGGGTATATCCGCCACCGATTTTTAGCTTTAAGCCCGGAATCGCGTTTTCTCTTTTTAATTTCACAAAAGATTGCGCCAAAATATCTAACCCGTTTTCTTGACTTATTCGATAGAAAAAACCGATAACCGGTTCTTTGGGGACATTCAACGATTCGTATTCTTTGCTTTTTACTCCGGGATAAACTACGTCTATTTCTTTGATTTCTGGGATTTTATTCAATACAAAAGACTTGTAAAATTCGCTTGATGCGGTGAACCGGTCGATATATTTTGCATTGTGTCCGATTGATTCCCACGCCTCTTGTGCATATTGGTTTTCGAGACTGTCTAACCATATTTCTTCGTCCTGCAACGAACAAACAACAGGTATATCGATATGATTTTTAATTGCCTTTGCAATACCGATCAGCATCGAACTCGACAGGTGGATAATATCAGGCCGGTCGTGATTTGCAATCCAGTGGATTAGTTTTTCGATTTGATGAGCAAAACTTCTGTCATCGCCTTTTATCATGGAAAGGGTCATTTGTTCCATTCCTTTGGCAGATGTTGTTCCCGAAAAAGAAGATGCTAAATGCAAAACAGATGGAGAATCGAGGAATTTCTCAAAAACGGCCGGCATTTTTCCTTTCCCGAAATACTTTTGCGAAACGTAATAAGATGTTGCGGGGAAAAACAAGGGCGTATTTGCTCGAAACGATTTGTCGGTTAATGGAAGATATAGGGGCATGATAACGACATCTTGTCCTGCTGTGCGCAACGCATGGGCATACAAATTGTCGCGAAAGCAGTTACCGCAATAAAACGAATCTCCCGATCCGGGGATAATTAACAATATCTTCATGTCTGTTTTGTGTATTTTTGGCAAAAGTACCGATTTTATGGTATTGAAACAAAAAATCCCGCACTTGGCGGGATTGGAGGTGATATATATGTCATTTTTCTATCAGCACAGTGGCGTATAGGCGTAATTTATGGCGTTGACCGGGTGCGGGCAGGTTATTACTCGAGTCCGTGCAAAGATATTGGATAGATACAATTGTTATCGGATTGTTTTGCCAAAAGGTCGGGCTTATGCTGTTCTTACGAGCCGTTCCACCAGCGGCAGCATAAAAAGACCATGACATATCGGAGTCCCTCGGGTTCGGATTAGAAGAACTTTCTGTTAAAGCGAGGAATTCTAAAGCGTCTGCACCATAAGGATTACCCAGAGAACCATTAGGCATGACGAATTCAACACGGAAGAACATTAAGCCGGGCGGCAGTGTCACTTCTGACCCTGGGTTCGTGTGTCTATATGGTCGTTGGTGCAGATTCCCGCCGAAATAATGGTCAATAATAGACAATTCTTCAAATTCTCCGACATAGATTTCGTTGGTCGCAATTTTTGGTGTTGCATCTCGCCATGTTCCTACGCCATTAGCATCTGATGTTAACACTTTGCCTTCACCTTGCGTTCCATCTTCAAGTTGGAATCCATGTTCTGCATTTCCTTTAACAATATGCAATTTTGCGGTGGGAGGAGAATTATGTCTAAGACTTCCCGATTTGCTCCCATC
>JAIRVZ010000057.1 GCA_031253625.1 Dysgonamonadaceae bacterium | reverse complement strand
CGTCGGGAGTACCATTACTATTCGATGTCCAATTAGCAGGATTATTCCACTTCCCATTTCCGCCAATCCAATACAATGAGCGTCCGGCAGCGGGATTGGTATACGTCCATCCGCTATTGTTACCCCAGTTGTAGGAATTTTTTGCTTCATACGACATACTACCTTCGATATTCAAGTCATTAATCACAGCTCTTTCAACATTAACATTATTAGACCCCATGATAATTCTAGCTTCTCTTACGCTATATGGGGAGTTGTCGAAAGCACGCAACCATACTTGTCCACCATCTACGGCAGGCTTAGCTCTAAACTCATTTTCGATAGTTATATACGCAAATCGGAATTCACTGCCTGACTCAATTATCAAATTTTTAGTTATTAATGCACCTTCCTCATGCACTCCGATTTGATAGGCTTTCCCGGCTTTAAAAGTAATTGTATTAAACTTACCTTTGTCAATAAGATGAGCACTGCTGCTACCATAAAATTCAACATCATGGTATGTATCTTCTTTCCTTCCGTTAAAATGACCACCGTGTATGCGGATTTTCGAGTTAGTGGCTACAGGAGATTTCAAGGCTTCTCCCTCGGTATTATATTTCCAGTTTAGAGCACAAGTAATATTCTTATTGTTTGGAAATACCATTTGCCCACCTGTAGCCTCAACAATCATAGTGGTCAGAGCGAATGTTTTCAAATCTAATATGCCTTTTTTCACCAATAATCGAGGTGTGGTGAGAGCGTCTACCAACTCCCATTTTACATCTTCGTTACCGGCATTAAATACCATAGTACCTTGTAGTGGAGCTGTGCCACTTCCGGAATTATCCATTTGATATCCATAAAGACTATAATAGATTTTTTTACCCATAACCGTTCCACTGGTTTTGATCTTACCAATCTTGTCTTTATCGGCATTGACAAAATGTAAAAATTGACAATCTAAATTATTTTTCGGGAACAAAAGATAGACAGTTTTATGAAAAAGAAGTGATCCGCTTATTTCAATTCTCGCTTCTGAATTGTCAAATTGAAACGTGGGTGCTTCTCCAGATCCTCCTACATTTAGTACTTCCAAATCGTTACAACGGACTTTATCCGAAATAATGATTGTATCCGAGTGAGAGAGTTCATCAAATATTACCGTGTTTTCAGATGTAGGCGCATCTTCAATATTGCCTGCGAGACCACCGGGGCCATCCGGAGAATCCGACCAGTTGTCAATTTCTGTCCAATCTTTACTCATCTCACTTTTTCCTACCCAATAGTAAGTTTTACCTTCTTGGGCAAAAAGCGAAGAACTTGCCATTAGCAAAAATAAAGACAAAAATGCGTACATGACGCATCTGTACTCAATAGTTCTTAATTTCATCTGTCTCAATGTAATTTAATGTTATAAAATAGTGTGCTTAATAAAATTCGTATTTGTGTGTAATTTTATAAATTCGTGTGTGCACTTTTATCGAAAAAGTTAGCAAATGTAATACACAATTCTGACATATACAACTCTCTCGCATAGAATTTAACCAAAATTAACAACATTTGTTTGATTATTAGATTATATAATATCTGTTTTTACATTTGGAAGTTTTGATAGTAAATCGAGTTACTCAAAAAACACTTCCTCATTATTAAAATATCACATAGAATTATGTAAAAGTTGTGTAAAAATACACTATTTTTGAAACGAAATTGTAAAACTTATGAAAAGTAATGACTGGAAAGATCGCCTGAATGTGGTATATTCGACAAATCCCGATTTCCGATATGAAACCACAAACGAGGAAGAACCCGATACTTTACCCAAAGAAAAACAGCAATTAAGAATCTCTTTGGATAAACGGAATCGCGGGGGAAAAATGGTTTCTTTAATTACCGGATTTGTAGGAAAAGATGAAGATTTACAAGCATTGGGAAAAATGCTTAAAGTGAAATGTGGTGTAGGAGGCTCTGCTAAAGACGGAGAAATCATTGTTCAGGGAGATTTCAGGAAAAAAATATTGGAACTTTTACAAAAAGAAGGATATATAAAAGCTCGCATAGTATAGCCCTTAGGTTCGGCGTAGTCTGTGACTACGTCGTTTCTAAAAGCAAGTTTCTGACTTGCATACTTACAAAGCAGAGCTTTGTTTTTAAAAACGACGTAGTCACAGACTACGCCGAACAATTAAGGAGCTATGGAACTAATAAAGAAATATTTTCCCGATTTATCGGATAAGCAATTCAAGCAATTTGAGTCTTTATACGATTTATATATTGATTGGAACAGTAAAATTAATTTGATTTCGCGTAAAGACATCGAAAATTTGTATGAGAAACACATTTTGCATTCGCTGGGCATTGCCAAAGTAATTCGTTTCACGGATAATTCTGCCATTTTGGATGTCGGAACCGGTGGAGGTTTTCCGGGAATTCCGTTGGCAATTATGTTTCCCAAGGCTTGGTTTTTGCTGGTCGACAGTATCGGAAAAAAAGTGAAAGTGGCGGAAAATGTTGCTTTATCCATTGGTTTGGAAAATGTAGAATGCCGTCATTGCCGAGTTGAAGATGAAAAGCGAGAATTCGACTTTGTAGTAAGCAGGGCAGTTATGCCCCTACCCGATTTGGTAAAAATAGCCAAGAAAAACATCATCAAAGAACAACAAAATGCGCTTCCGAATGGATTTCTTTGCTTGAAAGGAGGCGAACTTCAACACGAACTTCAACCATACAAAAACAAAGCTGTATTGTATGATTTGAGCGATTATTTCAAAGAAGAATATTTTCAAACAAAAAAAGTAGTTTATTTACACCCCTAAATCCCCTAAAGGGGACTTGGAGTGTAAAAGACCGTAGTTAACTTTAATATTTTCAGAAACTGAAGTCCCCTTTAGGGGATTTAGGGGTAAAATAAAGATTATGTTACAAATAAAGAAATTCGAATTCAATCTGATAGGCGAAAACACTTATGTTGTTTTTGATGAAACAAAAGAGGCGGTAATCATTGATTGTGGCGCACACTATCCGGAAGAAAAAGCATCATTAAAAAATTTCATCTCGCAAAATCAGTTGTCGTTAAAGCATTTACTGAATACGCATTTGCATTTGGATCATGCTTTCGGCAACAAATTTATATACGACACTTATGGCATTGCGCCCGAATATCATCAAGCAGAAGAACGAATGCCGAACCTGCAACAACAAGCCATTGCATTCGGAATCAGTCTCGAAGAAGAACAGTTGAAAGCTGCACGATACCTTGAAGATGGCGACATCATTTCTTTTGGAAACTCAGCATTGAAAGCCATTTTAGTTCCCGGACATTCTCCTGCAAGCCTCTGTTTTTATTCCGAAAAAGATAAAGCTTTGTTTTCCGGAGATGTTTTATTTGAAGGAAGTATCGGACGTTCGGACTTATGGGGAGGAAATCATCAACAACTTATTTCCGGAATTAAAAATAAATTACTAACATTGCCGGAAGATACGGTGGTTTATTCGGGACACGGTTCTGAAACCACCATCAAAAAAGAAAAACGATACAATCCATTTTTGACATAAATTTATGAATACAGAATTGTTTGCCAACCGACATATCGGCATTGAGGAGAAAGATTTACAGCTCATGCTGAAAAAAATCGGGGTTACGAATTTGGACGAATTGATAAACCAAACCATCCCCCAATCCATTCGATTAAAAGATGATTTGGAATTACCGGATGCCATGACAGAACGGGAATATGCCGAGCATATCGCAGAATTGGCCTCCAAGAATGAGATTTTCACTTCTTATATCGGTATGGGATGGTATGATACGGTTACTCCCGCCCCCATTCTTCGCAATGTTTTTGAAAATCCCGAATGGTATACTTCCTATACGCCTTATCAGGCCGAAATTTCGCAAGGAAGATTGGAAGCTTTGTTGAATTTCCAAACCGTGATTAGCGATTTAACCGATCTGCCGCTATCGAATTGTTCTTTATTAGACGAGGCTACTGCCGCTGCCGAAGCGGCAATCATGATGTTCAATGCTCGAAGCAGAGAACAAATAAAAGCAGAAGTAAATACACTCTTTGTCGATGAAATGGTTTTTGATTCTACTTATGCCGTACTTCAAACCGTAACAAAACCTTTGGGCATTCAACTGCTGAAAGGCGATTACAAAACCGTTGAACTTGGGAAAAATATATTCGGCGCTATCGTTCAATTTCCTAATGCCGACGGAAACATTGAAGATTATTCCGGTTTCGTAAAAAATGCAGCTACTGCCGGAATTAAAGTTGCTGTTGCTGCCGATATTTTGAGTTTATGCTTGCTAACTCCTCCGGGAGAATGGGGTGCAGATATTGTTTTCGGAAGTGCCCAACGACTGGGTATTCCCATGTTTTATGGCGGTCCCTCTGCTGCATACTTAGCGGCAAAAGATGATTACAAACGGATTATTCCCGGAAGAATTATCGGCATTTCGAAAGATGCTTACGGAAAACAAGCTTTGCGCATGGCGTTGCAAACCCGCGAACAGCACATCAAACGCGAAAAAGCGACCTCCAACATCTGTACAGCTCAAGCTTTATTGGCCAGCATGTCGGGATTTTATGCCATATATCACGGCCCACAAGGATTAAAAAACATCGCATCCCGCATACATTCCTATACCGGATTTTTGGCCGAAGAATTAACCCGTATGGGATATACGCAAGAAAACAAAAACTTCTTCGACACATTGAAAATCACTTTGTCTTCCGATGCATCGATGAAGGCATTACAGGAAACGGCTCTTGAATGCAAAGTCAATCTGCGTTATTTTGATACCGGAGAAATTGGAATCAGTCTCGACGAAACCACTTTACAAGATGATTTGGGTGTTTTATTGTATATTTTTTCTCAAGCCAACGATACGGAATATTTATTGAATAAAGATATTCACGAAAAAATATATTTTGAAGATAAATTCCTTCGTACAAGTTCATATCTGACTCACAAGGTATTCAATTCTTACCATACGGAAACAGAATTGATGCGATATATTCACCGGTTGGGCAAACGCGATATTTCTTTGGCACACTCGATGATTTCTTTGGGCTCTTGTACCATGAAATTAAATGCAGCCTCCGAAATGTTGCCTCTCAACTTTCCGCAATTCGCGAATATTCATCCTTATGCACCTGAAGACCAAACCGAAGGATATCAGGAATTAATTGAAAACTTATCAGACTATTTAGGCAAAATCACAGGTTTGCCGGGCGTAAGTTTCCAACCCAATTCGGGAGCAGCCGGAGAATATGCCGGATTAATGGTCATCAGAGAATATCAGAAATCTATCGGACAATCGAATCGCAATATTGTTTTGATTCCCGAATCGGCACACGGCACCAATCCTGCCAGTGCAGCTCGCGCCGGATTTGAAATCGTTATCGTTAAATGCGACGAATCGGGCAATACAGACATTGAAGATTTGAAATCAAAAGCGGAACAATATCAAGATAATTTGGCTGCATTGATGATAACTTATCCATCAACGCACGGAATTTTTGAAACACAAGTCATTGATATTTGCAATATTACACATCAGTTTGGCGGACAAGTCTACATGGATGGTGCCAACATGAATGCTCAAGTTGGATTAACCAATCCCGGATTTATCGGAGTCGATGTTTGCCATTTGAATTTGCATAAAACATTTGCCAGTCCTCACGGTGGTGGTGGCCCCGGAGAAGGCCCGATTTGCGTTTCACCCCATTTGATTCCATTTTTGCCCGAGCATCCCGAAAAAACAGGTTCCAACTTAAACACAGTTGCATCCTCTCCTTTCGGAAGTGCGGGAATATTGCCGATTACTTACGGATACATCCGCATGATGGGAACCGAAGGTTTGAAACAAGCCACCAAAATTGCCATATTAAACGCCAATTACATCGCATCATGTTTGGAATATGCTTACGGAATTGTGTATAAAGGCGCAAGCGGTCGGGTTGGGCATGAGCTAATTTTGGAATGTCGCACATTGAAAGACCAATCAGGAATTACGGAAACAGACATCGCCAAACGATTGATGGATTACGGATTCCACGCTCCAACCCTGTCTTTCCCTGTACACGGTACGTTAATGATAGAGCCGACCGAAAGTGAAAGTCTAGCGGAATTAGATCGTTTTATCGAAACCATGTTGACCATCCGTCAGGAAATCGAAGAAGTAATCACAGGCGAGGCATCGAAAGAAGATAACGTATTGATCAACGCTCCTCATCCCGAATATGAAGTTGCCGCAGATGAATGGAAACATTCATATCCGAGAAGTAAAGCTGCATATCCTTTGAAATGGCTGAAAGAAAACAAATTTTGGATAAATGTGGCAAGGGTTGATAATGCTTTTGGTGACAGAAATTTAGTAACAACACAACCCCTAAATCCCCTAAAGGGGACTTTGGTAGCACAATAAACAAATAACTGCCCTAATCCCCCTTTAGGGGGCAGGGGGTAATTTTATTAATTTACTTAATTTATTTATCATGAAAAATTTACAAAAAGTACTCATGATTTTATGTGTCATGGGATTAATGATCTCCTGTGGAGGTAGTGGCGGTGGAAACACACCTGAAAAAGTAGCTGAAAAATTTGTGGAGGCTTTTTTTAAGGGTGATTTGGACGGAATGAAGAAATGTTCGTCTAAAGAAACAAAAGAGGAATTGTCGGGCAAGATGGATGAAAAAACGAAAAACTTTTTTGAAGCCATGAAAGCCGAAAACAAAGGCGCATCGGTTAAAGCTATCGAAACAAAATTGAGTGAAGATGGCAATTCCGGCACTGTAAAAGTAGAAGTTTCGAAAGACGGTAGTGCTAATGTTATGAAAGTTAAAGTGATAAAAGAAGACGGAAAATGGGCTGTTAGCGGAATGGACCTTAAATAAATTCCAATAACTCTGTGAAAATCCGTTTAATAATAGGAATTTCATTACTGCTTGTAATACTTGCATTATTGTATGTTTTTATCCTTAGTGATAAGTTAGAAAAAGCATACGATAATGCAAGTTATCATTTAAGCGAAGAAGAAAAAAGCCTTTTGCAAGATGGAGATATTATTTTGCGAAGAGGTTATGGGTTTATAAGTGCACGAATTGTAGAAACGCTGAAAGACACTTTAAATATTTCGCATTGTGGTATTATTGTAAAGATTGATTCCGTTTGGTCGGTTGTTCATTCGATTCCGGGTAATCTTTCACTATCCAAAGATGATGGAGTAAAAGTTACAAGTTTATACAATTTCATTGACGACGCCTACGACAACAGTGTTATTATTACCCGATTAAAAAGAGACAATGCAAATCAAATTGCTCAAAAAGCCTTGACTTATGCCGCACGAAAAGTACCTTTCGATTATGATTTTAACGACAACGATACCACTTCTTTGTATTGTTCCGAACTCATATTCCTCATTTTAAAAAACGAATTCTTTTTAACCCCTGAAACATTAGGTGCTAAAAAGAATCCGCCTCCATTTTCAGTATTTACCAATCCTGATTTTTTTGAAACGATTATAAAGCATCGTTAAGCGATTATAGTATGGTTGCCTTTGAACGATGTGATATTTATAAAAAAACATATCATATTCGGTACGAATATTTAAAATAAATACAGTATATTTGCCCAGAAATTTAGAGATAATAAAAATCATGGCTTACTTAAAGCGCAATATAGATGAAGTACTTCTATCGTGGAAAACAGACGCTGACAGAAAACCGCTACTTATAAGAGGGGTGAGACAAGTCGGGAAATCGTCTTCAATTGAACAACTTGGTGCAACTTTTGAACATTTTATAACCGTTAATTTTGAGAAAAACAGAAATTTACATGCCTTGTTTGACGGAGATTTAGACGTAAAAGAAATTTGCTTGAAACTTTCAGTACAATTCAAAACACCGATTATACCCGAAAAAACTTTGCTTTTTTTCGATGAAATTCAAGCTTGCCCCAACGCAATAATGTCTCTACGATATTTTTATGAAGATTACCCCGAACTTCATATAATTGCAGCAGGTTCGTTGTTGGAATTTGCACTCGAAGAATTGCCTACCTTTGGGGTTGGCCGCATTGATTCTTTGTTTATGTATCCTTTTTCATTTCAAGAATTTATATTTGCTTGTGGTGAAGAACTCTTGTGGAACGAAATTTGTAAATCTTCGCCCGAAAAACCACTATTTCCTGTTTTTCACGAAAAAAGTTTAGATTTGTTGAAAAAATACTTAATTATTGGCGGAATGCCTTCCGCTGTATCTGTTTTTTTGAAAAACAATGATATATTACAAGTTCAAAAAGTACTTGACAGGTTGATTTTATCATTTCAAAACGATTTTGCGAAATGCAAAAAGAAACTGCCATCATTAGTCTTACGTGAGGTTCTTGAAGCGATTGTAAAACAAGCAGGCGGAAAATTTATTTATTCAAAAGCGGCAGAAACAACTCAATATAACATAAAGCAGGCTGTTAATGTGCTGATAATGGCAGGTTTAGTTATTCCTGTGGTTAGCAGTTCGGCAAACGGAGTGCCACTTGGAGCAGAGGCGAATCACAAGAAAACTAAAATGTTGTTGCTTGATACAGGTATTTTTCAGCGTTTAGTAGATTTAGAACTTTCGGATTTTCTTTTCTCCAACGATTTTGAAGTCATAAATAAAGGTTTTATTGCCGAGCAATTTGTTGGTTTGGAACTTCTCAAAAATTCATCGCCATATACATCTGAAAATCTGTATTTTTGGACACGAGAAAAAGAGAAAAGTCAAGCAGAAGTCGACTATGTAATACAAAAAAACGATAAAATCGTACCGATAGAGGTAAAATCGGGTAAAAGTGGAAAAATGCAAAGTATGCACTTATTTCTTTCCGAAAAACAATCGGAATACGGCATTCGTACTTCACTTGAAAATTTCACGAAGTACGATAATATCCGAGTTTATCCATTGTATGCGATAGGAGATATATGATCTTTTCTACAATATCGTTACCGTTAGACTTTGTTTCAAGTTTTCGGCAAAATTTTTGATGTAATCAAACCAAGCCTGATCCGAATCGAATCCCCATTCGCTCCAACCTGCGCCAAAATAATAGGTCAATTCTTCTCCTTTTTTGTAATTTGCGATTGCTAAAAGATGTTCGTCTTGCTGTTTAATGTCGGCAACACCCTGGGGGAATATAACTCCAAGGTAAGTTCTTCCGGCAGGTTTTCCCTCATTGGCTTTGAGATCGGAAAGAACGTTTTCGGCATAGGCAACATATCCGTCTTCTTTACTTTCGGCTATAACTCCAAGCTCTTGATGCAACCAAATGCCTCCGGCAACTTGCATTTCGTCGAAATTTCCATCATAAGAAACAATCGCTTTGTTTAATTGAGAACCGGCATCCAAGCTGATAACAATTTTTTGTGTTAAGAATTTACCTTCACCTGCGGGAACGGCATCATAAGTCAATTCAAAAGAAGTACGCAATTCGCCTGAATCCAATAATTTGGCAGTTGTGTAATGATTTCCTATATGTAACACACCATCGATATACGGAGCAATGCCTCCCGCTCCCAAAGAATGACCAACTTTGTAGCAATCCAAACCCAGACCGTTATCTATATGATATGGAATATCGTTTTCTAAGTCATCTTTATAAAATTTATCTATGATAAGCGCATTGGTTCTTTTCGACCAAACATCAACGCCATTGCTGGGATTTTCAGGGGCCAATGCAGGCCCATACATACGAAATGCAATCCGGTCGTTTTCCCATGCAAAATCGTCTTTTCTTTCAGGAACTGCGCGACCATAAGTCATCCGTTGAAATTCTTTCGGATCGCCTTGTTTGATTGTGTAAATCGCTTTTTCTCCTGCTCCTAATGATACTTGGAAAATTACTTTTTGAGGAATATCTTGTCCTTTATATAGTATTTGATAAGGAATTTGATTGCCGTCTTCATTCAAAACGATGATAGATTGGCCTTCATGCAATGTCATTTTTTGAGTTAAATCACTCCATGGAATGGACACCATTTCATTTATTTTTTCAATTGATGTTTCGTTTGCAACTTCAATTTTCAATGATTTTTCAGAACAAGCGACCAACATCGAAGTCGCAAATAAAAATAACACAATCTTTTTCATACAATTTTAAATGTTAAACATTACATATACTATAAACGATATACAAGTGAAATTGTTTATATCCATAAATAAATTTCGTGCAAATATACATCAAATTGCCATATTGTGTTTTTTTTCAAGATTTATTATACCTTTGTGCACGAAATTATTCATTTTAAAACAAAAGAATTAAATTATGAAGAGAATTTTTTTATCGTTAGTTTTAGTTTTAGGCGCATTGAGCCTCGTGAATGCACAAGACAGAGCAATCGGTCTTAAGTTTGGTGATGGTACGGACATATCTTATCAACAAATGTTAGGTAGTTCCAATCGTTTGGAATTGAACTTGGGATTATATGGTTTTGACAGTCACCTTTATACTGTTTCCGGTATTTATCAATGGGTATGGGATTTATCTCAATTATCTCCCGGTTTTAAATGGTATGCAGGTGTAGGTGCGCAGGTAGGTTTTTTCAACTATTCAAGTGTATCTAAATTTTACACATGGGTTATCGGTAATGTCGGTATTGAATATAACTTCAGCAATTTACCACTACAACTAGCGCTTGATGTGACTCCGGCAATTAGACTTATTCCTTCCGGCAAGGAATACGGAGATGCTTTTTATGCAACCGAAGGTCTCAGATTAGCCGTAAGATATAAATTCTAATTTGAAAATCGCAAAGAATAAGGCCGTTTCAGTTTCTTGAAACGGCCTTGTTTTTTTATACTTTATTGAGCTCGCTCCTCGTCTGATGTGCATTGCGCTCGGCAAAAGCTCTGTATTTTAAAAATACAAGAATAGTTAAAAAATTTATTGAGGCACCGAACTTTTTGCTTTATCGCTCAACGCCTGAACCTGTTTTTCGGCCTCTGCATTCAAATTATCCGCTTGTTTCTGAGCCTCGGCTTTCAACTTTTGAGCAGCAATTTCGGCAGCTTTCACAGCAGCAACTTTAGCCAACGGATTGGAAGTTTTATTTGCCTCATCAATCAAATTCTGACCTTGCTTTTCGGCCTCCGCAATCAATTTGTCTCCAGCATCTTTGGCTTGTTGCCTGATTGCAGCTGCTTGTTTATCAATTTGTTCAACAGCTTGTTGAGTCAAAGATTCTCCGGTTTCATTCCCGAGTACCGACCCAACGATATTCCCCAGTGCCTGATTCAAGGCATCTTTCACATCAACAGTGAATTTCGGATTTGTAAAGGTTCCTCCGATTTTTACATTCATCGTTTTCAAATAATTATTGGCTAGTTTATCTGTTAAATCTATTCTTGCAATGTAATTTATTGTTTGGTCTAATCCGGTGCTACCTGCTAAATTCATGACACCGCCACCGAATTTAACATCAAACGGTTTGGTCGTAACTCGTCCGTCGTTGATTGCGAAAGGCAGATTCAAATCTTTTATTCTCATTTCTTTCAATCCATCGTTTTTCAATGCAGCAGCCAATCCGTTAAGAATAGGAACATCTTTAATTTCCAAATTGTTTGATTGCAGCGAACCACTGGCTTCCAACAAAGTCAAAATCGGCATAAAATCGTTTCCTAAAGGAGCCGTCATCTTAAAATTAGTGGAAAAGTCTCCCAGCAAGTTTTCAAAAATAGGAGCCAATTTCTGTATGGTTACAAACGTTGAAAATGTTTGAGCAAAAGATGCATCTTTTATATTCAAAGCCAAAGAAACCTCGGGTTGTTCCAGATTTCTGCCTGTGTCGTAATATCCGTTTACACCCAATTTTCCGCCAAGAGCGTTCAACGATACATTCCTCATTTCTACTTTTCCGTCTCTGATAAGAATTTGTCCGGCAACATTGGTCATATCAAGATTATCGAATATTACCTGTTTGAAATTACCGTTCAGGTTGAAATCTATATTTTTCGGGATAACTATTATTCCGATAGATGCTGTATCTCCGGCGATGGCATCTACATCTGTCATAAAATCATTCAAGTTCAGGAAATTAGAAGTAACAGTCAAATTTCCTTTCAAAGTAGCATTTGTCATGAAATAAGGGATGAAATTTTCCAATTTACCTATGGCGGAAATATCGTTTTTGCCGATTGTGGCTGTAAATCCGGTTAAATCGACATAGCGGGGAGAAAATGACAAGTGTGCATTACTTATTAAGATGTCGTTTGCACCTTGCGATTTAATATCCATATTTTTAATGCTTAATGTCCCGGAAGCGTTTACCTTATCAAATTGTTCTTTTTCTATGTACGACATGCGAGTGGCTAATTTCAAGTTAGCATCCAATTCTCCGCTTAATTCCATATCTTCCAACGGATATACCTCTTTAATCATTCCCAAATCAAAACGACCTACGGCAGATAATATTAAATTAGGGTCGCTCATTGGCGTACTTACATGCAAACTCATGTCGAACGGATTTCCTCCTATTGCAAATTGAAACTTAGGAATATTAATAATGGTATTATCCAAGATACCTCCTGCACTGTGAATATGTACGTTAGTATTGATGTCGGTAATAGCTTTCGGCAATGCCGGATATTGCAACATTGCGTTGGAAACATTCAATTGAACATCGAATGCCGGCAGGGTATCGCCCTTCATAACACCTTTGGCAAAAGCATCTAAAGAAACCTTGCCAGAGGTCTTAATGTCTTGAAAATCTTTGGCATAGACTGCCGGAATCATCGATAAAATATCTTTGAATTGAGTTTGAGGCGCGCTCAATTTAATATCCATATCCATGCTTTCATCTTCCAACATGGCCACCCAGCCATCAATTTTTGTTCTTATTTCATTCAACTGAATATAATTGTCGGAAAGCGTGAATTTCATATTTTTCAAGTCGGCATCCAAATTGACACTGGCACTGACTTTCGCTTTCGACAAATACGAGATTTTATTCATGATGAAGTTAAGTTCATCAATAGTTAAATTCGTTTCGATGCGGGTTTCATCGGCAGTCATATCACCTGAAAGGATTAAATTCAAACCTATCAGTGCAGCATTCATTTGAGAGGCAAAATCGTCGTAAAGAATATCCGAATTGTTCACGCTTACTTTCCGAAGTAGCATTTTGAAATTCGAAGGTTCTTCAATGTCTGCCACATCGGTAGAATCTACCTTCATAATATCCCAGTTAGCCCTTCCGTTTTCAAGAACAATCGCGTGTAATTTCGCATCGTTTACGCTTATTTTAGAAACCTCGTAACCGGAATTTCCAAAAAAGCTTTTGATGTTTACCGTAGCCGAAATATTTTTTGCAAAAAGCAATGTGTCGTTTTCAAACTCATCGATACCGGCAATATAAAAATTCTCCAGTGTGATTGTGGCATTCGGAAAACTTTTAATAAAGCTCAAGCTTAACCGGTCAAAATCGACTTTCGCATTCAACATATTGTTTACTTCCTTTTTGGCAAGATTCATAATTCTACCTTTGAAAGCAAACGGTAACACTAACAATAGTGCAAAAATAACGAGCAGGGTTATTCCCGCAATTTTCAAAAACTTCTTCATGACTATAATAATTTAATTTATGTTTTATTTTCAGTTTTCTCGCTACGCTCGAAATGACGAGCGAACGCAGTGAGAAACCTTTCAGGTCTTTCTCTTCCTCATATTCAACTCCTCTGCAATCTCTCGACAACTTTCGGCATTTTCTTTATCTCCCAAATGCAAATAAACATCACTCAAGTATTCGAAAGCCGCAGCATGGTCACGTTTGATATGAACCGCTTTATCCAAATCGGTAAGTGCACCATCGTAGTTTTTGAGCTTAATCCTGTTTTTTCCACGGTTATAAAGTGCCTTGAAATAATTCGGACTCAACTCTATCGCTCTATTATAACAAACTTCTGCCTCAAAATGTTCATTCATATCATGTAAAGTTATGCCTTTTCTGACAAGAGCATCCAAAAAATCAGGATATAACTTCAATGCTTTGTTAAAATTTGCCAACGCTGCTTTGGCATCATGCGCTTTGGTGATGCATTCATTTCCCATCAAATAATATTCATTGGCATATTCTTTCAAGGCTTCTTTTTGCTGTTGCAGTTGGTTATTTAGTTCTTTCTTTTCTTCTTTCAGCTTATTGATAATATTTAATTTTCGCTGAATATATCTTCGTTGTAAGGGTTTTTCTATATCGTACCGGGCATGAATGGCTTTAAAAAAGGCATCGACACAATCTTTGAAATTGCCTTGGTCGAAATGATTAATCGTTTGCAAGTATAACAAATCGGCTTCAGCCTCTTTGAAAGAACGGTCGATTAATTGCTTGTTGTTAAAGTTTTTACTGAATTCAAGAATTTCGGGACGAATAAATATATCACTTTTGTTTAACTGTTTTTTCAATATCATACCTTCTAAAGAGGTACAACGACTTAGAGCGACATAAGCCTGTCCTCCGGCAAAAATACCACCGCTAAAATCAACAACAACATTCGAGAATGTCAATCCCTGACTTTTATGAACGGTAATCGCCCAAGCCAATTTGATTGGAAGTTGCGTGTAGGTGCCAATAATCTCCTCCTCTACCCTTTTTTCTTTTTCGTTGTATTTGTATCTGTAATTGCGCCAAGTTTCTTTTTCAACAAACACTGTCCTTCCGGTATCTAATTCGGCAATCACTTCGCCCATATCTGTAATTTGAATAATGGTTGCGATAGAGCCGTTTACCCAACGACGTTCCGGATCGTTTCTCAGAAAAATAATTTGCGCACCTTCTTTCAATACCAAATCTATGATTGTAGGCAAACTCGATTCGGGGAAATCTCCTTCGATAACTCCCCGGTGATGAAATTCGGGAGCATCTATTTCGTCTAATTTTTTCTCATTAATATAATCGACATTATCTCTCTTGGTAGCCAATGTGATGTACATTTCATTTTCTTTGGGATTGAATGTCGGATTATATTGATTATTAATAATTTGTAATTCTTTCGAGCCGGCAGTATTGTTTCGTATTTTATCTAAAATAGATATAAAAACCTCGTCTGTTTGCCGGTATACTTTTTTCAATTCGATGGGCACCAAACTAATCTGATTAAAAACGATGGCAGAGAAAAAAAACGGACTGTTATAAAACAACTTGATAATTTCTTTCTGATCGCTTGAAACTACAGGTTCCAGCTGAAAAATATCTCCGACAAAAAGCATTTGTTTACCTCCAAAAGGTTGGCGCATATTGCCTGTGTAAACTCTTAAAATGCGGTCGATAGTGTCGATAATATCCACTCTGACCATCGAAATCTCATCAATAATAATCAATTCGATAGCCTTGATAATCTTTACATGCTCTTTTTTGTACTTGAAAAACTCGAAAATTCGACTACCTTGCAAGCTTAAATCCGGATCGTTGGGCAGAGTCGGACGAAAAGGCAGTTTGAAAAAAGAGTGCATGGTAACTCCACCGGCATTGATAGCAGCAACCCCTGTCGGAGCAAGCACTACATGTTTCTTCTTTGTGTTTTCACAGATATATTTGAGGAATGTAGACTTCCCTGTTCCTGCGCGTCCGGTCAGGAATACAGACTGTTGAGTATGCATGATCAGTTCATAAGCATACTTAAACTCAGGGTTATTATTATCTATTAAAAACTCCAAAACGTTGCAAAGATAAACCTTTCTAATTAATATCAACGTACAAATAACAAAGAACAATAAGTAACTAAAATGAAGATTTCTCACACATTAAGTTAAAAAAAAATTAATATTATTTGTTTATATAAAAAATGTTCTTACATTTGCACGCGGAATGTATATTCTTAAGAAGGCACATTACACACATTTTCATACTGTTACAATAGTAATGAAAATTAGTTAAGCACACACGACCATCAACAGAAAGTATTTTGGACATTACAAAAACGTAAAGAAATTTATGGAAAAAAGAGTAATAAACATTGTCATGTTATTAGTTTTATCCTCTTTTGGGTGGATTAATGCAGTTCCTCCGGTTGCCTTTTACAATAAAGGAGCGGTTCAGGTTGCGACTAACGGAACGATGTATGTAAAAGGCGGTATGCACATGGCTTCAGAAGTAGTATCCGGCACAGTGGTATCTGATGCGGTGGTTACGCAAAAAGGATTAACGGTACTTACCGGAGATTTTATTCACGATGCATCGTCTAATGTGTTCACTACCATTTATGGAGCAAGTTCTAATCCGGTTACAGGTACCGTTGAGTTCAGAGGAAATACCGATCAAATGGTTACTACTAGACTTGAAGCATATACTCCGGCACAAACAACCCCTGCTCGACTTGACCAAATGGATCGCAGCACACAATATCTCAAGTTTCCCAATTTCAAAATCAACAACACAAAAAGAGTTATTATTACCCCATCAATGGGTGTTAGTGTAAATAATTTGGATTTTACCAGCGGCAGACTTCGACTAAAATCGGATCCAATTAAAGATGCTGAAGACTACAAAGCAGGTGTCATTCTCGGCGACCAAGACGCTTCGTTGTTGGTAGAAGGAAGTGCAATCGGTTATGTAGATAGTATTGCAGGAACAGTTGGCAGTGGTAATTTTATGGAAATCGAGCGCAATATTGTAAATAACCGTGGCAATATAACTGATTGGGGCGATGACCCTGTTCGGTATGTAGGTTTTTCCACACCACTTGCGAACATGTATTTCGATTATTTTACCGACCATTTTGTAAAAGATTTTCGGTTGGTTAACGAAGATTCCCTCCAACGTCGCCCTTGGGAGCGTTTTCAGCCGGGACTTGGTTATTATATAGCCGTTCGTAATGAACCCAATACAACGACTTTAAACCCGAAGGATTTTACTAGAGATGGAATGTATATCCAAAACAAAGAGTTTGTTTTTGCTCGCACTTTCTACCCCGACTTTTTTGATGAAGATGGTATAGATAATCATCCTTGGAATTATGGTTGGGATCCATATAAAAAAGAAAATATGGGTTATGAGTGGCAAAGTGGAATCAGTATGGGTGGAGAAAAAATGCCTCAGGAAATATTGAGTACAGGAGACGTATCCATTCCTAATGGTCTCCAGTATGGTTACAATTATTTAGGAAATCCTTATACTTGTGCATTGAGTACAGATGCTCTATTTAGATATTGGGAAACAGAAGAAGGGGGTAAAGTCAACTACGACATAGACAATGGTGACTTTTATCCGTGGATATGGGTTTGGTCAGGGCAGGATGGTTGTCGCTATCTTATAACCAAGGACGACATGAATACCTTAGATATGGATAACGAGGAAAAAGTTATTCCATCTCAACAATTGTTTGTAGTTTTATCAAAAACGCGTTCTTCTTTCACAATTCCGGCTTCAGCTCGCATTCACAATCCTCATCGTTTCCTCAGAAGAGCAGAACCTCTCAGAAATGAGTTGTTAATTGAAGTGCGAGAAACAGGACTGGATAAACGTAGTCGTATGGCTATTGGACTAAGAAGTTGGGGTAAAGAATCCGGAGATGACAAATCAGATGTGGAAATTTTTGAAGCTGAGGGTAAAGTTAATGTTAAGGATGCTACTACACCCCAAATATATGCAAGAGTACCCAAAACAGAAGGAAGTTCTGCTAGCATCAAGTTGTCAATCAATTCGCTTCCCGAAGAAACTGTTTCTACTGACCTCGAGTTTGTTCCTTCTAAGTTAAACGGTACTCGTAAATATGAGATGAAGTTCAGACGATGGGAAAGCCTCGAAACGGATATAGTTCTATTGATAGACAAGAAGACCGGCGCTCAACACAATATTCGTGAGGATGGTCCTTATAAATTTGAAGCTGAATTTGAAACCGGTAATAATCCCGATCTATATAAGCGGTTTACTATCCTGTTTAAAAATCCGAATCAAATTGAAAATTCCAATATTTGTCTAAGAGATGCTTATTTCCATGGACAAACATTGCATATCACAAATAACAAAGAGTCAGACATAGGTAAATCAATTCAAATTTACAGCACATCAGGAATGTTAATTTACAGAAATGAAATCAACTATGCAGGAACAAACACTTATGAGTTGAATCTTACGGAAGGTGTGTACATTGTTAAGAGTGGTGAAATGGTCAAGAAAATAAAGAAATAAAGAGCATATGAAAAGAATAATCAACTTAAAAACAAGTATGGGCATATTACTGCTTATCTTAATGATCTTTGCCTTTATTTCTGTCCCTGTATATGGACAGTTTGAAAAAAGAGAAAGACAACCATTCGATAATACATCACCATACAGTATGCCTCAGAATCAGAACAGTCCATCGACCCTCGGCGAATCACCAGGCGGACCTTCCAGAGGTTGGTGGGAAGGGGGTGAACCTGATGATCCAACAGGAGGAAACCTCGGAGAAAGAGATAAAGTACGTGGAGGTGTACCCATCAAGGATGCGTTGTGGTTATTACCATTCTTAGCCATTGGTTACGGAATATACTGTAGACAAAGGGAAAGGGGAAAAAATTGACAAAAAAACATAAATAAAAAAGATAAAAAAGAAACATAATAAAATGAAAACAACTCAAAAACTAAAAGTATTAATGGCATTAGTGGTTTTGATGCCATTTGTTGTTATGCAAGCACAGGTAAAAATCGGACAAGATGCCGAACCCGTCAAAGGTGCAGCGTTAGAATTACATAGCGATAAAGGAACCGGCTATGTCGGAGGCTTGAGATTAGCTAATGTATCTTTGGATAACATAACCGATTTAACAAAGCTTAGC
>JAIRVZ010000047.1 GCA_031253625.1 Dysgonamonadaceae bacterium | reverse complement strand
AGCTTTATTGGAGAGTTGCAGGTTATCCGGCAGGCGTGCGCCCAGATGGATTTGCTTCATTACCGATTCTCTGACCATTCCATTGAGGCATGCGCCGTTTAATAAAAATGCACGCATATCGACTGCACCGTCTCCGTAATCGCTTGTTGAAAATCGTGCACCCATAAATATGATGACTTCGCCGTTTTTCAGGGTAGGAATGCTAATTGGCATCGGCAGAATGGTTTCTGCCCAGATTTTTGTATCTGTCATTTTAGCATCGGCAACAACTGCGCCCTGCTTTCCGGCTTCTTCAATGAAAGCGGTCAGTATCATGACACTGTTCAGTCTGCGATAGCTATCACTCAATACGCCTCTTACTTCAGTTCCTACACTGCGGACAAGCACCCGTTGACGCTCTGTCCAGCCTGAATGTTCGTTCAGAACGGTTGCTGCCAGTTGTTTTTGCCACTCGTCGCCTCGTGCAAGTTCACGGAGATACGTTGTAGGAATATTCATTTTTTCGGCAAACTGTCCAACGGCGTTTTCATGTAGTGTAAACTGTTCATTTCGCATATTCATAACGAGTTCTCCATTGCCATGAAATGTGATAACAGGCGTCTGCTTACTTTGCCGGAGTTCCACACCGATGGGTGCGATGTAATCCTGTGCGATGCTTCCCTCATGTGTCAGTCGCTGCATCGTTTCCCAAACACCTGTCTTCTTGTTTTCAATCATCCGGTGTACTTTGTTGATAACAACTTCGTTCAATCCTCTCTGATTCTGTAAATTGTCCATAATTTTTTTTGTTTTTAATTGTTTATAAATGAATTTAATATGGGTTTAAAATAAATTGTGCCGGAGTTTTAGTCCAGCACAAATTCGTCTTCGTAAACTTCAATTTCCAGTCCGCTGCCCGAGATGCGTACCAGCCATTTGCAGCCGACTTGACGAAGTAATTCGATATTACGGTAGCCTTTGTAAGGCATAATCAGCATTGCTGAAATTCCAATTTCTTCCATGATGTTTAATTTTTCAATGGGGTATATTTTGTTAATTCACTCTCTGTTAACATGCGTGTAACATTAGGGAACACGGGAAACAGCTTGTTGCCATCATACCGGAACAGGCAAAAATCCGCTTCGGAATAACTTTCATAATAATCCAGTATTTTAAGAAAATCCTGTAATTGCCCGACTTCATTTGTGGTGTAAAGATGCGTTCCCGATTCGTAAACAAGCCAGATAAACGGTGTTTTTGCTTTCGTTTGGCGAATAAATTTAGTATCGTGAACCGTGAAATCTGTTATAAACAGGCTTGTTATAAGCGCTGAAGCGATTGGATTCATCTGTTGCAGCAGTTTTGTAATACTGTTTTTGACCGGCGTCTGTCCTCGTGCGCCGGATAAATCCCGGTAATAGCTCCATACGGTTATCAGCCAGTTAGTATTGATTTCGTTGAGTTGCCGTTTACTTTCCGTTCCGGTTTCCGGATTTTCAAGAATACATGTTCCGTCAGGAAATATTCTTATCAGGTTGTACGGATTATAAACAGGATTACCGAAGGGAAGCGATTGTTCGGTTTCTTCTTCCACATATACAGCGTGGGGTAGTAATCCTTCGGGAAATTCTTTGATGCTGCACAGGGAGGAAACGGTTTCCCTGTGCAGCTTGTCTAATTTCATTTGTAGATTCATAATTAAATATTTTGTAAGTTATTTAAATATTCCGCAATTACATCTCCATGACACGCAGACGGTTTACAGAAGCATCCCAGCGTTTTGCCTTTCAATTCATGTATCCTGCGTTTAAATTCCGGGTCGGTTTCCAATCGGTCATAAAAATATTTCCTGTACTGCTCGATTGTTGCGCCTCTTGATTCGTTCGCTCTCAATCGGAACGGATTACCGAAATATCCGTCCTGTCCTTTTCCTGCTCTCCCGATATACGCATCGTAATCGGAAATGCGAATGTTTACAACATTTGTCATAATTGTTTTATTTTTAATTATTATACAATTTCCGGCTGCTAAAGCCGGTATTCCTGTGCTTCGCAGGCTGGGATAATGAAGTGTTTAGCCGCCGCAAGGTTTTTGGGAAAAATACTACCCGCAGGGTGGAGTCCTTATGTTTGTAATCGTATAGCTGGCTTATGATTTTAGGAGAGTAAAAAAAGAAAGCATAAGCCCAAGGGTATTATTTTTGAAGGTTCATTCTAAATCAATAAATAAACTCAAAAGAATTAAGCTTTAAAAACGAAAAGATTTATGCAGGTTTTGATGTTCATGCCAAAAGTTGGAAGGTTACCATATTAACCGAAGACTTATTGCATAAAACATTCGTTATGCCGCCCAGTCCCGAAAAACTACATGAGTATTTGACAAGAAACTTTCCGGAAGCTACTTATTATTCTGCCTACGAGGCAGGATTCTGTGGTGTGTGGATACATCGTAGACTCTCTGCACTTGGTGTAAACAGCATGGTTGTCAATCCTGCGGATATTCCAACCACTCAGAAAGAAATAGCTCAAAAGGACGACTTACGGGACAGTCTCAAGATTGCTAAATGCCTACGAAATGGTTCCCTGACAGGTATTTATATTCCACAGGAAACTACCCTGTCTGAAAGAACCATCGTCAGGATGAGAAGTCAGATAGTCAAAGACCTGAACCGCTGTCGATGCCGGTTGAAAGCCTATCTTTACTTTCAAGGAATCGACTATCCACTCCAATTTTCAAAAGCTAAAAGCCATTGGTCAAGGGCATGTATTGCGTGGCTTGAAGCGGTTACTTTAGCGGATAATTCAGCACGGATAACACTGACTCTTCTGTTGTCAGAGATAAAAGAACTTAGAAAATTATTATTGGAAACCAATTTGCATATCCGCAATTTGGCAAAAAGTAAAAAATACGAACAACCGGCTCGTATTCTGTTGAGTATACCCGGTATCGGCACAACCACCGCCATGAACATCCTAACAGAACTGGAAGACATCAATCGTTTTAAGAACTTAGACTGTTTTTGTTCTTTTGTCGGATTGATTCCTTCAACCGGTTCCAGTGGAGAAAAGGAAATTGTCAGGGGAATTACCTCTCGAGGACACAGATTGCGAAAATTTATTGTAGAGAGTGCGTGGATAGCTGCCAGATTAGACCCTGCCTTATCTCGAAGTTATTCACAGTATTGCCGGCGGATGGAACCCAATAAGGCAATCATTCGTATTGCCCGCAAACTGTTAAACCGGATTTACGCCACACTCAAAAACGGACAGTTGTATGAAACCGGAAAAATGGCTTAAAAACTATAAAACAACCAATAAATCATCAAGCGACCGAAACACAAATCTTGCGGCTTAGACCGCTTCGTGGAGAATACGGCGCTTATCTATAGAAATTGAAACAAGGAATTGTAGCCTTTGGACTACTGATAGAAGGTTGTTTTTATAGTTTTACATTCTACTTGCGAGAAAACCAATTCGAAAATAGGTTTTCTTAGCCATTGGGCGATGCCTGTAACAAACAAAAGAGGACAGCAAATACCATCCTCCATTCTTGTTGTTACAGTGTAACGCAGGAAGTTTATTGTTGACAGGTTGCTCCCCAGCAGAGCCTGTTTCCTCTTCAACTTCCTGACTGCAAAGGTAATAAAAATAAGTACAAATAAACCACATAGTTAAAACCTGTTAAATAATCCGCTTGGATTTGGATTACAACATAGAAGATTTTTCCCAAAACCCGCAGGGCTTGACCTTGCGCTGGCGTTAAAAACACGAAATTACCTTTGCCTGCAAGCATAGGGAATACCTTGTTTTTGATATAATTCATACCTCAATAAATTCGTGTAAATACACAACATTAAACAAGTTGCATTATCTGAAAATATAAAATACTGATTTTAAGCAATATAACAAAAGAAATAATATGAACTAATTCGTGACATATACCAATGTAGCCATTAATATAAAAAAAGTAGCTTAAATTCTTGCATCATTAAATTTAACCATATATCTTTGTGCTTATTCTAAGAAATTTAACATTTATGAAAAACACATTACTATTTCTACTCCTATTTTTATGCGTTTTTTGTGGATATGCGCAAACTCCCCTGAATGATGATGCCGTTACTATTGATTTGGGTACTGCCAATTTATCACCTGAACAGGAGAGAAAAATGAATGCCGCTTTCGAGGTAATGGATGCTGTGGAAAAAGCAGGCCGTTATATCCAATCGCTGTCAGATTTGTTTTCCGATGGAACTATGACTTTGCCGGTAGGAATAAAGCAAGGCGATTACATTTTGGCTGTGGACAAGGTAACAATGGACAAAAACGGTCGTCCGGTTATTCACGCTACCTGTGCTTTCAAGTTCAAGGATACGGGACAGAAAATAGCGTTTGAAGGACAAGCTGTTTTGGCAGGGAAAAGCGGTATAGGCACCGCCGGTCGCTTAGAACTCATCACCGAAGTGCGCCGCAACATGGGCAAGGAATCCGCTTTAGTCATCCACGAAGGCACCGCCGTGAATTTCGGCTGCGAAGGCGTCGAATCATTCGAAGCGAAAATATCATGGGTAGCTACTTCGCCCAACATTATTGCTGTTAATGCAAATGGTGTTCCAACCAACAAGCCTTTGGCGACCACCTTTACTGCCAAATTCCGCAATTTCGACGATTTTTCCGTTTCCTTAAACATCAACCAGTCCTTTTCCATTAAAGGATTGAACGACATGATATTTACACTCAAAGGCGCCGTATTAGACCAAAGCGATACCGAAACTCCGGGATTGGTAAGATTCCCTGCCGGCTATTTCGCACAATCCAATCAGGAAACCATTAAACTATGGAAAGGCTTGTATATTTCGGAAGCCTCGGTAAGCCTGCCTGCCATATTCAAAAAACCCGAATCGAGCGGTAATGAGCGTCTTACCGTTGCATTGCAGGAAACCCTGTTCGATGAAAACGGCTTTACCGGTAGCGTTGCCGTTAAAAACCTGCTTCCGGGCGAAAACATCAAACCCGATAGCTGGGATATTTCGCTCACCGATTTTTCGCTGGGCATCCTCAAAAACAACATTGTCGCCTTCGGCTTTGGCGGCGAACTCAACATCCCGCCTTTCGGCAAAAATTCGTTGTGCCCTTACATGGCTACTATCAACCCCCTTACCAACGAATATGATTTCAGGGTGGGAATAGCCGGCAAATACGATTTTCCGGTATTGCACAGTACCATTGCTTTGAACGAGCTTTCCCGCATAGATATTCTTTTCAAGGAAAGCGAAATTTATCCCACGATCCACGCTTCCGGTTTGCTAACCGTAAATGCACCGTTGGGAGCAGACACCACAAAGGTATTCAGCGTGCCCGACATCACTTTCGAAAACATGGTCATCTCTCGTGAAAGCCCCTATCTGAAAATTGGCGCCATCGGCGTTACCGGCGAATTGCGCTCGCCGAAATTAGCCGGATTCGAACTTTCCATCACTAATATTGATTCGTTTACCGACAACAAAGGCAGTGGTCTGGCATTTACGACAGGAATTACTTTAAACGAAACATTCGGCGGTCTGGCCGGCTTGAAACTCTACGGAGATTACGCCCACTGGAAATTCAGGGAAGTGGAAGTAGACAGGGTAAAAGTCGACTACCGGTCTTCCTCATTCTCCTTGTCAGGCGGTGTCTGGTTTAAAAACGGCGATAAAATCTTTGGTGATGGTTTTCGTGGAGATATTTCGTTAACTTTAATTGATAAGTTTACATTCGATGCCGTAGGCATATTCGGTAAAAAAGACGACTTCCGTTATTTCTTAGCCGATGCCATGTACGAAATGTCGCCTCCGGGAGGAATCCCTGTTCCGCCGGCGCTTAACTTCTACGGATTTGGTGGAGGATTATACCGGCGGATGCAACAGGCATCAAAAATGCCGCAACAAACAACCACTGCAGCCGATCTTGAATTTGGAAAATCACTGTCGGGCATATCGTATTTCCCTGAAAAACAGGTAGGATTGGGCGTGATGGCTACTACAAAATTTGCACTGAGCGGTTCATCAACTCTGTTCAACGCCAAAGTAGGATTTGAAATGCAGTTTAACGACCGCGGCGGATTGAATTTCGTACAGTTGCGCGGTGATGCGGCATTTGTCGACAATCCAAATAAATGGGGAAATTTGACTGATAATGTCAATGAGCAAACATACATGAGAGAAAAGTCAGGTGCTACGCAACCGAAAAAAGCAAACAAAAGCGATTTGGAAAAATTATTACCCGAAAACAAGAGCAGCGGCTTTTTGACTGCTTCGCTCAATATCGAATACGACTTTAACAACAAAACGTTTATTGCCGACATGAATACTTACCTGAATGCCGGGGTGATTCGTGGCGTAGGGACAAACGACCGCTTGGGTTGGGCTTCGGCTTACTTTTCGCCCGACAAATGGTACACTTATCTGGGTACGCCGGCCGACCGTTTAGGGGTAAAAGTATTGAACTTAGCCGAATTGAACGGGTATTTTATGCTTGGAGCCGATATTCCCGCATTACCTCCTCCTCCTCAAAAGGTGTTAAAGAACCTAAGCGCCGACAAGCAGGCAAAACTGGCACGAAACAACTCAAATAACTTGTCTACGGGTAAAGGCATGGCATTCGGAGCGGCATTCGACATGAACTTCAAAGCAAAACTAACGCCTTTTTATGCCAAATTCGGTGTCGGGCTGGGCGCAGAATTTATGTTGACAGATTTACGCGGACGCACTTGCAGTAACTACAGCGGCACTCCCGGTCTCAACGGCTGGTATGCGCAAGGACAGGCTTGGGCATATATAGATGCCGATATAGGTGTTGAAGCCAAGGTGTTCGGAAAGCGCCGCAGCTTTAACATACTTGACCTCTCATTAGGAGCCTTATTAGAAGGTGCAGGTCCCAATCCGATGTATTTCAGTGGGAATGTCGGCGGGCGGTTCAGTGTATTGGGCGGTCTGGTAAAAGGAAAGTGCAGTTTCGATTTCGAGATAGGAGAAAGCTGTATCCTGAGCACCGGTTCCCCGTTTGGCGAGGATGTTATCGCACAGTTATCGCCGGGAGAAGGAGATAGGGAAATCAATGTTTTCTCCGCTCCCCAAGCTGTTTTCAATATTCCGATAGGAGAACAAATGATTATCGATGAAGACGATGTGAAAGGAACCTATATGGCATCATTGGAGGAATTCAGCGTCAAGTATAAGGATACCGGACGGGCGATTTCCGGACGGAACAAAATCAGTGAAGACGGGACGGTAAGTATGTTTAGCCCGGATGAACCTTTCGAAAGCCAAAAAGAAGTGGAAGTATACGCCAAAGTCGCTTTCATGAAAAAAGAAAACAACTACTGGGTGTATGTAAAAGGAGACGATGGAAAACCGGTGGTTGAAGATAAAAAAGCCGTATTCCGCACCGGCGACCGGCCAAAAGAGATACAACCGGAACATGTAGCTTACAGCTATCCCATCAACCGTCAGTATAATTATTATCCGAAAGAGTCTGATAAAGGATATATTCAACTTTCCCAAAACTATGCTTATTTATTCTCAACAGAAAAGCCCGAAGGATTCGATCAGAAAATACGCATCAGCGATGCATCGGGGAAAAACTATGAAAAACCGTTTACTTACAAGACAGGCAGCGCCGGAAACAATATACGGATGGAAATAGACTTTTCGACCGAGCAGGTTGCATTTGAAAAAAACAAAATCTACAAACTGGCTATTGTCAATATTCCGCAAGCGCAAAAGGATATGAAAAGCAATATTTCAAGCACAACAACTGCGGTAGAAGGGCAGGAAGATATGGAAATCACACGGCAGCAGGCAACGGAAGTACTGGCGCAATTGAGCGAAAAGGAAATCTATGCGCTAAACTTCCGCAGCAGCAACTACGATTCATTTTACCAAAAAGTCAAAGCCTTTGATAAACAATCGGAAGGTTGGCGAGATTATGTGGAACCTTTTGTTCACTATATTAAAACCAATCTGAAGGATGCGGAGTTATTCGACACACATGAAATACAAGGCATTAATAATCAAAAAATAGTACGGTTCAATGCGCAAATTGCTCAAACAAATTGGTTTAACCAATCATTTTATAAAGACATGTACCAATCGCAAACTTATATAAAACCTCCTGTCGAAAAGGTGGAAATTTTGACAGGCCTTCCCGACAAGCAGTTAACAAACGATGAAATGAGTATCAACGCTGCATCGGGCTATAACACCCAGGGAATATTTCGCTATGTCCTGCCGTACTGGTGCGCCCGCGATTTCTTCACTGTCAAGGAAAATATTGCAAAAAAAGCGCTTCAAGGACAAATAACCCAGCAGGAAGCCAAATTGCTGGGAACGGATTTTCCGCCGGTAGTTTTCAAGGGCGATTATCCTGTGAATGTAAGTTATGTATTGCCGGGAAGGGAAATAACTACTTCGACGGTAAATATAACAATGTATAATCCGGTAGAACCATAAATAAAAACAGTTATGAACAGCATAATGATAAAACGTTTTTTTGTAATCCTTATTGGCGTGTTTTTCAGCATCGCCGTTTTGAATGCTCAAGATGATAGATACTACATAAAATATGAAGAAACAAACTGGAAGACAAGCACAAGCGGGATGTTTTGTAATTCCAGTATCTTCGATGCATATGTGCATATCTTTTTATCGAGCGGAGTAACAAAGTCATTTAACAGGAGTGGAGGAAAGACACAAACACACATAATGTACCTGAAGCCGAGTTTTTTTCGTGTAGCTACAGTAGTTGGAACGAGTGGAGATTTAAGAACAGGTTTTGTTGACCGAGTCTATACAAAGGGAGAAGCTCCTTTTGAGATGTCACGCAGTGATTCATATAACACAGGATGTACAAGGAAAATTAACGCTACATACAGAATGACTGTTGATGATCCTGCAAAGATAGAAAGTGTCCAATTTGAAAACAGTACCGATATTTATTCATGTGGAACCCCCAGAATAATAATAAAAGTTTCACCGTACTATAACAATGGAAAAGGATTAGCCAATCTTCAAGTATTAGATGACAATAATGTATGGCAAACCTTACAAACCGTGAGTGGTAATGTTACTTATTATTTAACATACGCCCAAATAGCCCGATATGTCAGTCTTGGAAAGCCCATCAAACTCAGAACGACTAAAACCCTTTTGGACAATTCGTATTCCTACAGTTCCAGCACAAAGTATTTATATTACCTGCCTACATTTAAATTACCTGCCGGTAAAACGATACTTACAGAATCGCCTGTCTGTTATGGTGGAAATACCATTATCAGGATACCTTACGAGGGAACTACAAATTATATAATTACCATTTCAGGTCCCGATTCGTGGTCTCATGGACTTCAAAATATTGATACCAGTCGCCCTGATGTCAAAAAAGAAGGCGGCTATTATGTTTTCGAAGAGAAAATTGCTGAAGGAACGCATATATTGAAAGCTGAATATAAACTCACCGGTTCTGACTGTCCTCAGTGTGGTTGTGCTTCTGAAAACTTGCCTTTTGAGGTTGTACTTCCACCGGTCTTTTCATTAACGGAATACCGGCCTGGCTACACAGGTACTGATAATAACAATAAGTCGGTGCAAATTAAAGAACACGGAGGAAAAGGGTCAGTATTATTTACGGTATCAGGCAGTAGAACTCAGAATGTAACAGTGTATGCAAATACCGCATCCACTCAGAATGCTTACAGTAATAATATCAATCTGACAGGCGGCTCATTTGTAAAAAACAAAATTACTTATTATAGTGGTACTGCTTCTATTGACCTTCCTGCCGGCACTTTTGATATTTATGTTTCCAATTCATTCTGTAAAAGTGATACGATTAGAGATATAACACTTTCCCAGCCGGATGATATATCTTTCGACACAGCAACTACCCCGCCAAGTTGTAATACTGCCAATCGTGTAAGCGGCTCTATTGATAATGGAACAATTTTTATCTCGAACATTCGTGGTGGTATTGGCGTTCATAAATACAGTGTTGATGGCGGTACCGGACAAGAAATTACCTCACAAAACAATACTGTAACCATATCCGGAGCAGCAAAAAAATATATAATCAACGTATTTGACGGATTCGGTAATAAACAGTCCAAAGAAGTAACAATAGCAAGCCCTAATTCCATAACAGCAAATATAACATCTACTACTGCTCCCTCAACACCTTGCAGTGATGATGCTACAGCTACAGTATCAGCCAGCGGAGGAGCCGGTAATTTAAAATACAGCAATGAGATAAACGGTTATTACGATTCAAACAATGTTGTGGATGGCTACAGGAGCGGAAGGAATGAGGTATATGTAAAAGATGATAATAACTGTATCTGCTCATTTTCGTTTAATATTGAAAGTGTTGACCAGTTAACCGTAGTTTCCGTTGACGCAATAAAGCCAACTTGTCATGGTGGAAGTGATGGAAGCTGTACGCTTGTAATGGAAAACAGGCGGGGGACATTGTCTGTTTCGGGACTACCGGTATCTTGCCAGACTTCTTTTTCCGGTGATACGATTTTTATTACTAAATTGAAAGCCGGTGTTTATGATTTTAATATCATAGACACACATGGAGGGGAAGCCTGCTCAATAAAGTATTTATTTACTGTTCTTGAAAAATCGGAAATCAGCATCAATCCCACTGTTACCAGGGTAAGCGACAAAGGAAGCGCAACTGGAAGTGTGAGCATAGCTGTTTCCGGTGGGAATGAAGGTGATTATACCGTTAGCCTGTTTGATGATTTAAATGTTCCATTACAGGAATATGCAGGAGCTTCACCTTTTGTTTTTTCTGAATTAACAGGAGCATCTACCGGTGAAGGGAAACTATATAAGATTATAGTATCGGATTCCTTAGACTGCTCAAAAGAATTTGAAGTAAGAATTCCCGAACCCGCAGATGCGCTTCATCTTCAGGCAAGCATTAAACCGGCTTCCTGTTATGGTTCAAGCGATGGCACGGTCACTCTTTCTGGTCAATACGGTTGGGAAGGATATGAGTATAGCAAGGACAGTACTGTATGGACAACTCAATCGAATTTTACCGGTTATTCCGCAGGAACTTATACATTTTACGTCAGAGACAGATACAATGGCAGCCAATCGATAACAGTTACAATTGATCAACCTGTGCCACTGTCTGTTACCCGCGTTGATTTATCCCATATATTATGCAAAGGAGAATCTATCGGCTGGATTCGTTACAAGGTTTCGGGAGGAACTTATCCGTATTCTGTTTTACCGGCTACAGGAACGGTTACTGAATCCATTGAAGAAGGAGATACCTTATTAACTGTCAGCAGGCTTCCTGCAGGGAATTACTCATTTACAATAAGAGACAGTCATAATTGTATGATAGCAGCAGATAAGGATACGATTGTCGAACCGCCCAAACTGCAACTGGCAAATCCGGATATTACACATACCACTTGTGAGTTGGACAATGGCGCTCTGACGGCTCAAGCCTCCGGAGGTGTTGCACCTTATGTCTATGTACTATCGGAAGTAGAAGACAATTCCTATACTCAAACACAAACGGCGGATGAAGGAGAGTTGGTTTCTTTTACAGAACTTCCGCCCGGAACCTACCGAATAGAAGTTACAGACAATAACGGTTGCTCCACTTCAAGCGACTTACTAAGAATAAACGGTTATGAAAATCCTGCAATACACTCCGCATTTGTTCGCCATGTAACTTTGTATGAAGGAAGTAACGGATGGGTAGAAATTATTCCATTAATAGGCACAGCCAATATTCAGACATTCACGCTGCATAATGCTGATTTTAGTTATTCGGAAAGTAACAGTACCGGTATTTTTGAAAACATGACTGCCGGTATTTACAGAGCAGATGTTTATGACGAAAACGGATGTATGTCCAAACTGCCTTATCCGGTGACAGTACGCCAACCGGAACCTTTGTCCGTTGTCATTGATACGATATGTCCTTCTATCTCAAAAGGAGCCAAGGAAGGCAAAATCGTTTTCAAGGTACATGGAGGAAACCCCGGAAGTAAAACAGTATTGCTCAAATCGGAAAGTGGAGAAGATTTGGATGTCCTTTTTGCCGTTGACGATTTTCCGGAATTTTTCACAGTTTATGCAGGCAAATATTATCTGGAAATTATCGACGATATGGACGTTACCATTACTTCCGAATTATTAACGGTAACGGAACCGTCCGACATCCTTCAACTGATTGTTAAGGAAGTAAAAGACGCTCAGTGTAAATCACAAACTGGAAGCATCGAAGTAGAAGGAACCGGTGGTTGGGGCGACTACCGCTTCAAACGGGCTACGGATGCGTATTATTCCACCTTGAATAGCTTTGAGAACCTTTATCCCGGCAGTTATTTGATAACGGTAACTGACCGTATGGGAGCCACTGCTAACCAAATAATTACGGTATATGAACCGCAAGACAGCCTTAAAGCTGAAGTAACCGGTATAATACCGCCTACTTGCGGCAATAATGGAGGTATTTCCATACGCCTGTCCGGAGGAACCTCACCCTATCAATTATCCGATGGCAGCAGTACGCTTTCCAACCTTCAATCAACGGTGGAATGGACGGGATTGGCAAGCGGCGCTGTTTTATTGCATTTAATTGATGCCAACGGATGTCGTTTTGAATTGGAAACCGAATTACCGGCAAGTAATCAATTAAGAATTGAAAACATGGAGTTGCAGTATCCCGTTTGGTCGGGTGTCAACGGAAGTATCAGCGCTCATATCAAGGGAGGAACCGGACCATACACCTGCCAATGGGAAGGTTTGACTCCCGAATTGTCGGGAGAAGAAATTCAAGCATGGGATAATGACTTACTTGTTTCGGAATTAAAGGATATCCCTGCAGGCTACTACAAATTCACGGTAACCGATGCCGGAGGCTGTTCTGCTTCCCAATTCGTTTACTTGGCAGATCCGGGCGATATGCTTTTTGAGCTTGTGAGAACAAGTGATGAAACAGCTTTTGAGGCTGCCGACGGTCGCGCAGTACTATATACGGATGTTGTATTGAGCGATTATACCCTGATCAGTCCTCAAAAAGTCGTTTCTTCTTACTCTTTTATTGACGAAACAGAGTTGTTTTCGGTGAAAAATGATACTGTTTACCTGCAAAACCTTTCTCCGGGACAATGGTTTATTTCGGGGAAAAACGTCTTGAATGAACAGGTGATTGCCACATTTGAAATTCGCCCTTATCCCGAATTTTTCTTTTCGGATACGCTGACAATACCGGTAAGCCGTCCCGGAGGTTTGGACGGTAAAATCAGGGTAGAAGTAAAGGGCGGTGGCGGCGGAAACCGTTTTACATGGATGAATGAAGCCGGAACGCCATATTTTTCTGCCGATAATGAATATAGCAGTATTCTGCAAGATATTCCTGCCGGACGATATACTGTAACAGTAGAGGATTGCTACGGCAACCTGTTGAAAAAAACAATTGAAGTTCTTGAACCGGCGGCAGCTTTACAGTTAAGTATTGTTGAGCAAACGATCCAAAGTTGCAAGGATTACAGCGATGCTTATGTTCGCCTTTCGGCAGCCGGCGGATGGGGCGATTACCAGTTCCGTCACGAATCGGAAAAATATTATAACAATGCTTCTTCGTTTTCAGGGCTGGCTACCGGCGAACAATATTTTTATCTGACAGATAAGTTTGGAGTTATCGACAGCCTGCTGGTTACCATTACCGAACCCGAATATTTACGGGCATCTGTTAATAAAATTGATAGCGTTAAATGCAAGGGAGGTTCTAACGGAAAGATATTGTTTAATATTTCGGGAGGAAACCCGCCTTATTCATTCAAGAAAATAGATGCTCCGGTCTGGACATTGGGTAATGAGGCAACGGGACTGAATACCGGTTTCCATACATTTATCTTTACCGATAGCAATGCTTGTGAAGGTAAGGATACACTGACGGTTTACATGCCCGAACTCGAAGAACTCTTGTTCAAAGACGTACAGGTAACTCATACTACCTGCAGTGAAGACAACGGGAAAATAAAGGTTGAATTGCAAGGAGGCACCCGCCCTTATTATTACAAATGGATAGATTTTAATAATCAGGAAATAGGTAATGATTCGACAATAACCGACCTGAAACAGAATGGTCTGTACCGGTTGGAAGTAACCGATGCCAATGGTTGTACGCAATATCTCGAACAACTGATACAACCCTCGAAACTGCCTCGCATCACAAGCGTAGAAACGACCGAAGTGTTATGCTATGGCGATTCCACAGGTACAGCCCGGATTGCAGCAGTTACAGCGGGAGAGCCTTATGCACCTTACTCTTTCACCTGGTCGAATGGAGATACGGGTGAATTTTCAAACCGCTTTGAAAAAGGTCAACACTCCGTTACAATTTCCGACGAAAATGGCTGTTCAACAACTTATTATTTCGATATTGGTCAGCCCGATTCGCTGCGCTTGCGTATTTCCGAGTCAAAAGAACCGCATTGTTTCGGTTACAGCGATGGATATATCCGTACTCAAACCACGGGCGGAAAAGGCAATTATACTTATGAATGGTCAACCGGAGAAACAACAGCCCATATCGAAAACCTGACTAAAGGCGATTATTGGGTGCGCGTAACCGATGAAAACGGCTGTATGGACGAAAGGCACATCACTTTGAATGAGCCGGATTACCAATACATAGATTTAGGCGAAGATGTATTGATGTGTCCGGGCAATACGCATGTGATAGACGGCGGCAATTATGTTTCCTACCGCTGGTTTACCGACAAGGAGGATATTTCCCGCGAGCGTTACCTGTCTGTTACCAAAGAAGACCGGTATTACTTAGAAGCCAAAACACCCGACGGCTGTTCGGCATGGGGCGACATTGGGATTTCGATAGGTAACAACGCCTTGAAAGCCGATATGTTGCTGGCTTCGGAAGCAGCAGTAGGCGATACACTGATTATTTTCGAGTTATCGAACCTGCCTTTAGACAGCTTGAAATGGGAATATGACCCGGCTGTTTTCGAGCAAATACCAATAACAGATGAGTATTACAAATCGCCTTATGTATTGCAGTTGCGCTGTTTGCAAACGGGAGTTTACAATATCAGTCTGATGGCATATTCAGGTGGATGCTATGCGCCTGCCGTCAAACAGATAGAAATTGTAGAAGCCGAAGATTGGGATGATGACTGGTGGAAAGCTAAAGAACCGTTGATTCAATCGCTGACGCAGTATCCGAATCCGACCAACGGTATATTTATAGTCGAAATGGAATTGCGTGAACCGGCTGAAGCCAGATTCGTCATCTTTGAAGTAGCATCCGGCATTTGCGTAAATCAGCGTACCGAAGCAGGTTCGGATTATTACAATGTGAGTTATAACCTCACTCATCTGCAAACCGGCGTTTATGTGTTGATTGTAACGGCAGGAAACGAAAGAAAACAAATTAAAATAATTATTGAATAAATATAGAGAACAATCCATTAGATAGAATCCGATGAAATCTACAATATCCCGTTTCAAATGTTGGGCGATTGCAAGGCTTGTCCCAGCGATACTGTGCTTATTTTTAGCGACAGCCGGCATTCGTGCCCAGCAAACCTACCCTATCTATGTAACACCGCAGTTGATGCCGCCCTATTCGTTAACCCTGTCCGATTATTCTCAAATCGGTTCGCAGCGATTGGTCGTTACCATCATGGTCAGAGACGTTACAGTTACCAATCTTCCTGTGCGCCTGCATCTGAAAATAGAAAACATGAGCGGGGTTACGATAGAATCCATCCCGACTGCGCCGGTTACGCCCATATTCTTAAGCGGCGGTGAAGTTAGCATACTTTTCGGTGATGACATGCGGGATTATTTCAATATCAACAACCTGCAATTCAAAGGCTTCAGCAAGGATGAATACCGCCGCACCGGTCAACTTCCTGAAGGCTTTTACCGCTTCACAGTTGAAGTGCGTCATGCCGCTACCGGACGGCTCATTTCCAATCGGGGTACGGCTATGGCCTGGATAGCCCTTGGCAAGCCTCCCGTATTGAAGGCACCCGACAATAATGCCGAACTGGGGCAAATAATGGGAATGCCTTTAACTTTCTCGTGGATGCCGTCGAATGTAGGCGTACCCACCGGCGGCATACAGTATACCTTTGAAATGTGGGAGATGCGTGTTCCGGGTATTCCTCCAAGTGTCGTTGCCGCTTCCATGCCCGTGTTTTACAGCACAACGCAAATGAACACCAATTTGGTTATCCATCCTGTAACATTGATGCTCGAACCCGGCATGAACTACGCCTGGCGGGTAACGGCTTCCGATGTGATGGGGCAGGTTCCCTTTGCACAGAAAGGGCAAAGCGAAGTACGCTCATTCATCTATCAATGCCGTTGCGACGAAGCTACCAATTTAAGCGTTGAACGCCGTGGACAGGATGTTACCTACCGTTGGAATCCTTCCAAAGACAATACTTCGTATAACATAGAAATAGAAAATCCCGTAAGCGGCTGGTCGAAAAGCGAGCGGGTTTTTGATACAAAATACGAGTTCAAGTCCGACCCCGATAAAACTTACAGGTTGCGTGTACAAGCCATCTGTCAGGGCAATGAGCAGAATCCGAGCGGTTTCACTGCATGGAAAAGCATTACTATTCCCGAGTCAAAACCCGTTGAACGCGGCTCGGATTGTGAATGTGGCAAAGAGTTTCCCGAAAGGTCGTTAACCAATCACACTTTACGGACTGACTTGCAGCCGGGCGATACGATAGAAACCCGTTCGGGCGACACCCGGTTCATTATAAAAACGGTTAACAAGCAATCTGACGATACCTACAGTGGAGTGTTCCTGTTTTGGTGGGAATATTACGGCATAAAAATCGTGTGTAATTACTGGGATTTGCAGGTCAATACCGACAATTGGATTATCCGGTATAATTTTGAGAGCGTTTATGATCCGCAGTTCATGGTCGATGTGGATGCTGCCAAGGAGTATTTGAATCAGTTGGGAGATGCCGTTGCAACCCTGACAACCAACACTACCATCAAAGATTCTGTTAAAATTGATGCTCCATTAGAAGGAGCCTATGTGAAAGAAGGTCAATTGATTGTAATAAATTCCGAAGGAAAAGAAGAAGTTTATAAATTAGATGATAAGCCTAACGGCACATTAATAACAGGCAGCGACGGAGAAGAATATGTGCTGACTTCCGACGGGAAGATGGTAGGCAAAGATGAATTTGCAGCTACGGGCGGTAACAACCGTTTGACAGATAATTATAATAAGGAAAAAGAATCGAAAGCCCAACCGAGCGTAACATTCTCGGCATCATCACAGCAGCAATGGGGCTTTGATGCTTACGAAAATATCAAAAGTGCGATTCAAAACGAGTATCCCGAATTGCGCCCGGGTTTTAATTACCGTCCTGCATTCAAGAGCATTGCGTCGTTTAAGTTGGATAAAGTACTGACAAACGGCAACAACAATATTACCTACCGCACAGAAATGGGAGTAGCGCCCATGCAAAGCGGAGAAACGCTGACTTTACGAGGTAGCAGCGATGGCGACGAAACCATTCTGTACGCTTACAACAAACAGGACAGCACTGAAACGGTTGTAGGAAAACTGAATCTGTTGAGCTTTGATGAACAAACAAAGCAGGTTTACTTAATCAGTGTAAATAGCGCCAACTTGCCAAATGCAAATACCTTACAAACAGAACTTAACCGCATTTATGCTCCGGCAATTACCCAATGGAATGTTGCTGAAAAGCAGGGCATTCAAGTATCATTCCCTGATGGCAAGATGACTCATGGCGGTAGCGGCGCACTAAGTGTTTACAACGCTGACCAAAAGAACGTCATTAAAACTTTTGAACAACAAAGGGAAAAATTTGAAAAAGATGCCTTGTATCTGTTCTTTGTAAACAATGTTGAAAACAAAGATGGCGGTAATGTTACAGGCTATATGCCATTGCAATACCAAAGCGGATTTATCTATCATAATAACACCAATCCTACCAGCATAGCGCATGAGTTGGCTCACGGAGCGTTTAGTCTTTATCATACATTCAGCAATGACAAATACATTGCAGCACAGAATGCCACCGATAACTTGATGGACTACAAGAATGGAGAAGAATTGTGGAAACACCAGTGGAAAGAGATTCATAATCCGAAAAATTCTTGGTTTAAGTTCTTGCAAAATGAGGAAGAGGGAGAGAAAGCTATTGTTAAAAATACAGAAGCCTTAGTGGATTTTAAAAATACAGATGGGACTTATACTTTTATTTCGCTTTCAGGAAAGCCAATTACATTAAAAGAATTACCGAAAGAAATTCGTTTTAGTACAGGAGAAAGTGTTGATTTAGAAAGTTGTGAAGATGAGTTTAAAATTGTTCCTTTTGGCGCAGTAACAGGATTTACCTTACAAGATGGGACTAACTATGCTTTCTGTGCGACTTGTAAAGGAGATAATTTTGTAGGATACTTTACAGGGGGAAAGTGTGAAAGTGCTTTTAAGTACATAGATATCTACACAAACCCTTCTATTAAGAAAGCTATTGTAGGTCTACCTTATGTAGAAAATAATCAAATTGTATTTAAAGTTGGACAAATTTCTATTACTCCGATTACTGGAATTGAAAATTATAGTTATTCGGGAAAATATTTATTATATGATGAATTATTATCATCAAAAATAACTGAAGTGTCAAAATTTAATACTGTGTATACTGAGTTTTACCCGAAATATGATTTGGAAGTTACCCAATTTATAGTAAAAAGTTTTTCAGAAATAGAATTTAATGGAAAAACTTGGAACGATAATGCTGGATATATATTTATTCATGCAACACAATTACAAGAAAAAAGCATACTTAAAGGATGTTTTAAAACCGGAGTACCCGGCAGTATTCTAAAACTGATATTGGAAAAACGATATTATATAACAGGAGGGGTTGTGCCTACTTATGGCGAGTATGAAGCAAGAGTATTTTCTGATGATTTTGAAAAAGATTCTGAAAAAAATCTTGCACAAGCAAAACTACTTGTCAATAGCTGGAAAAAATACGACGTTAATTACTACAATTATTTTACAGATATTGTTAATAACTTTCAGATTCCGGATAACGCAACAGCTAAAGAAATATACAATTTATTATCACCTTATGCAAAAAATTTAAACACAGATAATTGGGATTGCATTTGGGATAAACTCACTTTGGATAAACGTATCTATTGTATCAACACTTTGATAGATTCCAAGTTTAATTCGGCAGGAGACTATACGGAAGAAATTATTGCTTTGCTAATAACAACAATAAATAAAGAAGAGGATATAAAAAATCTTTTCACAAAATTAGAAGGAAATACTCGTAATTATAACCTGTTAACAAAAGTATTGCAAGTTTTTGAACCTACTTTGGGTATTTTTGGTAAAGATGAACCGTCAAAACTAAAAGTAATATACAAGTTAACAGAATGGAAAAACAAATATTATCCAATTTCAAATGAGGAAGCGAATCGCATATATAAAGATGAACAGGATAATATTATACGCCAAGTTAACAGACTATCTTATGAGATGGATGCTGTTAATGTTCGATTATTCCAATTAAAGAAAGAAACATTATTGGGTAGTTCTCACTTAGGTAATTTGATTTTTAATGTTGGCGGAGAAATTGACTCAAATAATGGAAAAATAACCATAACGACAAAAGAAAGTCCATTATCATCGAGAGCCATAATACCCTATCATCGTACCTATACTTGTAATCCTTTTGATTGGGTTATTATAGAAGTAGTAGATAATTTGCCTGAATATGGATTAGAACAAGGAAGTAGATTATATGTTCCTGCTATATTATTATATGGAATAGGCAACAATGAAAATTATAAGAGATTATTGTCTGGAGTTCGATTAGGAGGTGATGCTTTAGCTATTCTTTTAGCACCATTCACAGCAGGTGGTTCTACTACAATACTATATGTTGAATTGGGGGCAGCAACTATAGATATAGGAGTAACTCTATATGAAAATGAAGTACGCTCGACAACATTAGGAGAAATAGGCATAAACGCATGGAATGTATCTTATGCTTTGTGGAATACCTCATTAGCAATTCGTTCATTAGCTAATATCTTGAAATTTGAAACTGCTACTGTAGGTGGTTTGACAAGACCAACAAGAATGCAGGTTTTAGTTAATCAAGTCTTCCAGTGGTCTGAGGAAGCTGTATCAAATACAGATAAAATAAAGTTGGTTAATAATATTGACAATTTTATTGTATTTCTTAGAACAACTTTGAAAGAAGGAAAGTTAACAAATGCAGCAGACATAGTAGAGGTACAAGCATCTATTTCTAAGTTATTGGAAATAAAACTCAAAATTGAAAATTCAATAACTACGGTTGTCCCCATTGTTGTGGATAGAGGCTATTTAGTTGTACAAGGGGTAAGCGTAGGCGAAATTGCACTATCCGATGCGCTCGTTGTGAGCATCAATAGCCCTCGTATGCTTCCAGTTACTGTTACTACAAGCAAAACAATAGCGACAATAAATAAAGTCACTTTATTGGGAACTGCTGGACAAACAGTTGATATTGTAGAAAATGGGGGACAGTATTATTTGAAAGTATCAACAAAGGGAGGTGTTGTAACAACTCCAGTTGGAAAATATTCTATTAATGAAATATCTAAACAAAAAGGATTTGAAGATTTGTTACCAGAACTTTTGCAAAAAGGAGGATTGACAATGGATGATTTCCGATATATGATGTTGAAAAATGTAAATGCTTTGACCGATTCGGAAAAAGCAAAATTAGCAGCAATTAGAAATGCTTTACCTAAACCTGATGCCAATACAGTTATGCAAAAAGTAATATCTAAAAGTGATATTCAAAAATATATAAAAGGAGATTACTCAGATTTTGGAGGTTCAGTAACAAGAGCTTCAGACGCAAAACATTTAAAATCTTTTGAGGATTTGTATTTTGGAGAAAGATTAGATTATCCAAACAGTCCTTTTTCAATTGAGGATGGAAGTTGTGGCGTAATTAGATTTTCTTCAAATGAATCTTCCAATGCGATAATTACAAGTGGAAACGCTTTTGATAATTATGCTTATCCTTTTACTTCAACAGGTTTTACCTCTGGTAATAATGATAGGTTAGGTGTTCCTGAATGGAATCTTTCCAAAAGAATTGGTTTTTCTGAAGGAGATGAAATTTGGGAAATATTTAATAACGGCACAGAGAAATTACGGGCTATCTATGGAAAGGATAGTAGTGGTATTTTAAGAATTATAGAAATAAAATGATTTTAAATAAAGAAAATCTGCATGGAAATTATACCATCATACATGGTACAGTATTGAGGATGTATTTTTCTCAACAAGGTTGGGAAATTATCTCTAACGATATATCTTTTGAAAGATTTGGTTTTATTAAAAAAGAAAACTATTTATATAAAATAGTACATGAAAATCAAGGAATAAGTGCATTTAATATTCATACATTTTGTCTGTATAAAAACGATAAATATGAAATAGGAAATATCGTTCGTAATATAGTTATTTTATCTCCAGAGCTAGAAACAAAGCAAAAATTAGGGATTTATATCAATGATGACAGAAGATTTGAAATTCCTTATGATGAATTTCTAAAAGATGCAGAAGAAATATGGGAGGAACGAAGTCCAATAAATGGCTTTGTATTTGATGTTGATCCTGTTTATTATAAAAAAAAGAGAGACACCTAAAAATTCTATATATATGAAATTGAAAAACATAGAAAACTATTACAGAAATATATGTGATGAAGAATTAATCCGAATTGCTGCTAATTCTCAAGACCTAAGAATAGAAGCAATACCGCTGCTATATAAAGAATTATTACATAGAAATCTTCAAAAAGAAAGTGAACAGGTAAATAATTCTTATTATATATTAAAGGAAAAAGAAAATATTAGGGGATTGATATTTGACAGGCTTAGTAAAACAGAAGCAATTGAGTACGAGCCAATTGAATTAAAATACAATGATAAAATTTCAGATATTTTTCATGGAGATAATACTTTAATTAATCTTTTATCCAAATTTATTATTAACAATAAAAGACAGAAAGAAAGTATTTTTCAACAGTTGAATAAGGTTATATCCTTACAAGAAAATGATGTGGAAAACATAAAGGCTTTATTTAAGAAAAAGGGAAAGAAAGATATTATAATTGGCTCTATCCTCAGTATGTTTTTCTTATCTCTTTTTATTGTTATTGCAGGAACAATGGCTTATTATTCCTTTTTGTTATTTCAAATTGTATATCTTTTGTTAATTTTTATTGTATTTGTAATAGGTGTCATTAAAATAGTCAAAGGATTCCAAATAATTTATTCGTCTAAAATTAAAACTTCGTAAAATTAAAGACGCAGGTAAAAAACATGAAAAAAACTTATTTTATTCTATTCATATTAATAAGCTGCAATATCAATATCATTGCAAGCGAAATAAATGATTATTTTGCCAAATACAGGCAAACAAACAAAAGCGATTATGCAATCGAAGGGAAAATCCTGTCGAAATACGATACGGAAAAACTAACGGAAGCGTTGCAACCGTATTATACCGATACATTGCTTATTATCAGGCAACAAGCGTATTATCTTACATACAGGAAAGGAAACAATGCTCCGTCCGCAGAACGAAAAACAGCTGTAAACCGCTTGGTGAAAGGCATTCCGGATGCTGATAGCGGACTAACCGGCCAATTATTGGGCTATCTTCAATCTTTCTCTGTTGCAGATTTCGACAGCGAATCCCGCAGTCTGATTGCCGGGCGCTTGAAATACATTGATACGCCTCACTACGACAAGCTGGTTTTATTAGCCGGATTTATCGGAGTGGGTAACGATGTATTGCAGGAACTTTACCGTAATCCCGGATTATCTGTTAAAAGAAAGTGGTATATTGCTTTGGCGCTGGCAAGAATGGGTAATAACGAACAAACTGCGTGGTGTGTTCAACAGGTAAAAAAGGCGCCTGTAAATAATGGTTTGATAGAGAATGTGCTTCCCGACCTGATTTATACACGCCAAAAAGAAGCCATTGATTACTGTGTAGAATTGCTTTTCAGCGATGAAAAACTGTGTCAGTCACCCAATCCCGACCTGTCGGAAAAGATACCGTGCGCTTACCGGATTATTGAACTGTTAGCGCCTGCAATCGAAGATTTTCCAATAAAAGTGGATCCTTCTACAGGTCTGGAAAGTGATGATTATCCCAAAACTTTGCAAACCGTGCGGGAATGGTTCAAGAAAAACAGCGACTATAAAATAAACAAAGAAACATTTTTCAATTAACAAGCTAAACGCATCAAAAGTATCATTTAAATTTTAGTATAAATTTCAAAATAAAAAACATGAAAAAGAATTATTTATTATTATTTGCTATCGTGAGTTTTGCGATATTTGTATCCTGTGAATCTGAAGACAAACCGTTCTTGATACTACTTGATGAAGAGACTGAGTTTAGTGTGTCTGCAGAAGCGCACGAATATTCCAAAGTTTTTAATTGTAATACCTCATGGGAAGCTACGGTTGACGTTACCTGGTGTACAGTAAGCCCAAATCAAGGGGAAGGTAATTCTTCTTTTATTATATATATACAGGTAGAAGCTAATCCAATGGCGGCAGAGCGTACAGCTATTATTACTATTCAAGCAGGTTCGCTGCGTAAAAATATTACACTTATTCAACAGCCCGGAGCTCCGGCATTATCCATCAGTCCTGCTTTCATTCGTGCGGACGGTATAGAAAATGTATATTCTATTGCTGTTACAAGCAATGCACAATGGACAGCGGTAGTTAATGACGCTGCAGTCAATACATGGTGTACAATTACGCCTAATTCGGGTTTTGGTAATGGAACTATTACCGTATCCACAAAAAGAAATTTAGGGTATGCCCGTCGTTATGCATTTGTTTCTGTTGTTAGCGATGGAGTACACAGAACAGATACAATTTTGCAAAATGGAGACGAAATTTATTCGGATCCAAGTATAGCCGTTACGATTAATGGTATTACATGGGCTTCAAGAAATGTGGATAATTTCGGGAGGTTTACTGATTTTTCCTTCAATGCAGGTAAATATTACCAGTTCAACCGCCCGACAGGTTATAGTTATGTTGAAGGACGCATTGAGCCGGCATTTGAATCAGGATATACTAATGAGTATAGCGACTGGTCGTTGATATACGATCCTTGTCCATGCGGATGGCGCTTACCTACAAATACTGAATTGGAAAATCTTCGGATGTCCGGTTTCCGCTGGATAAATGAACCTGCCGGAGCCTGGTTTGGACCGGATGCTCAATCTGCCACTACCATAGCACCCGGCAAAGCCATATTTCTTCCTGCGCAAGGCTTGATTTCACAGGGTGAAATACTTGGTGCAGAAGAAGGCTGGTATTGGACTAAAACTCAAAGTACGACTAATGACGATTATGTATATGTATTGCCATTTAATCGAACGGGTTCCTATCCTGTTTTGAGTCGTGTTTATTTAAAACCGAATGCTCTTTTGGTTCGTTGCGTAAAGGAATAAGTACAAGTCAATTATTCAGTTATTCGGTTATTCAGTTATTCAATAAATAAAAATATGAGAAAATACATCATTCCTGCGGTTATCCTCCTTTTATTCACCTGCAATCTGCATGCCGGAGAAAGCGTAAAACTATTGGCACACCCATGCGCAAAAGACTCCATTCTTTTGCGCTGGGCGCCTGCCGACAAAGAATCATGGAAGTTCGGCAACCAATATGGCTATATAGTAGAGCGTTACACCATTCTTAGAAAAGGAGAGCTGACGGAAGACAAAGAACGTCTTTTGCTTACGCCAACACCACTGAAGCCAGCTCCTATAGAAATGTGGGAACCTTACGAAGAAGACAGATACGCTTCAATCGCTGCCCAATGTATTTTCAGTGAATCGGAAATCCCGTTAATCAGTGCGACAGCCATTGTCAAGCGTTACCGGGAAGAACAAAATAAGTTTTCCTTTGCACTCTATGCCGCCGACCAGTCTATACTGGCTGCCCGTCTTTCAGGGTTGTACCTTGTTGATAAAACGGTATCGCCTGACGAAAAATATCTTTACACTGTGCATATTGCTGCGCCGGATTCCATTCCTGCCGACACGGCATTTGCATTCACCGGATTATCCGAATATCAACCCCTGCCTAAACCCATCGACTTTGCTGTTCAATGGGAAAATCAACGGGTGCAACTTTCATGGAATATTCTCTATCTGAATCACATATACAACAGTTACATCGTAGAAAAATCGACCGATGGGAAACAGTATTATCCTATAAGCGACAACGCCACCGTGCAAGTCGCCGACGAGGGTGTTACTCCCGAATATGCCTACCGGACGGATTCTTTGCCGGATAACCGCACTGTCTGGTATTATCGCGTAAGAGGAATAAACGCCTTTGGCGAAACAGGACCGCCGAGCGATTCAATCACTGGGAGCGGACGACTTCCCATCACTCATGCGCCGGTGTTAACAGGTAAGGAAGTGATGGGCAATAAGGAAGTCCGCCTCACATGGACTTATCCCGAAGAAATGAACGAATACATTTCAGGATTCCGATTATACCGTTCTTCAAAACCTGCAGGAACCAAAGAAAAAGTCTATGAAAGCAAATCGCCGGCAGAACGCGAATTTATCGACCGCCACCCCGGACTTACCAACTATTACGCCTTGTCGGTATTCAATGAGGGAACAGAAAAATTATCGGCTAACATCCAGTATGCCGAGTTAGTCGACAGTATTCCGCCGCATCCACCGAGAGGTCTTGCCGGCAAAATAGATTCTACCGGTGTTGTTTTGTTAACTTGGAACAAAAATACTGATGACGATATTAACGGTTACCGCGTTTATCGAAGCAATCGTCCCGATTTTGAATTTCTGTTAGTCAGTCCTTACATGCTTACGGATACCGTTTTCGTAGATTCGGTTAATATCAACACATTAACTAAGCAGGTGTATTACCGTCTCCGTGCGGAAGATTTGCGCCTGAACCAATCGGATTTCAGCGAAATACTGGAATTGAAACGCCCGGATATTATTCCGCCGGTGGCTCCGGTTATTCAACAGATAACGCAGCAAAAAAACGGACTGCAAATCACATGGTTTAACAGCAGCAGCGCAGATGTCGTGCGCCATCACATTTACCGCAAGGAAGCTAACGATACGGTTTTCCAACACTTAACGAGTTTGGAAAAACCTTCCAGCAAGCAATCAAGTTACACAGATAATAGCGTACAGGCAGGAGAAACATATATTTATCAGGTACAAGCCGAAGACGACAGCGGCTTGTTCTCCGAATTTTCTTCTCCGGTTCGGCAAAAAGCGCCCGGCGAAATAACCGAACAAATCGTATTAAAAAAGAAAGAAGAAGCTAATCAAGTCATATTGACATGGACAATCAAATCGAAGAAGAAAGTAGAACGGGTGCAGATATACAAGGCAACAGACAAAGAGCCTATGAAGTTGCTGGGTAATTCTATGGAAGATATTTATACGGATAATGAGATTGGACTTGAAAAAACATATCGTTACCGGATAAAAGTGATGTATGAAGATGGCACTTTCTCTGAGTTAAGCAATGAAGTAAGCGTAAAAAAGTAATCGTAATTTATGAAAAATATAATCATCTGCCTGATGGCTTTGACTGCCTCGTTCAACCTTATGGCACAGGATATTGAAGCAATTGTGCAAGCGCCTGTACTTGCAACAACCGGAGGAATCTCCGTGAGCCAGATTGCAACCTTTACTCCCGGCGACAGCATTGCCAACGATAATCCTTATGCACTGTTCCTTTCCGGAAACCTGAATTTCAATTTGTTCGGAACAGTGAGTGTGCCGCTTACATTTGCTTATACCAATCAGCAATTGGCGGGAAGCGTTTCGCTGCCTTTCAACCGCTTTTCCATAGCCCCATCCTATAAATGGGTTAAAGTGTATGCCGGTTACGCCTCCATGCAGTTTTCGCCTTACTCCTTAGCCGGACACGAACTGTTTGGCGGCGGAGTAGAACTTACGCCGGATAACGGATTTAAAATCAGCGCCATTTACGGACGGCTTAAAAGATATACATTATTTGAAGAAGATGGCACTGACCCTTCCTTCAGACGCATGGGAGGCGGTTTTAGTGTGGAATACAAAAAAGACAGATTCGATGTGGGGATAAATATATTCAAGGCGCAGGACTTGTTATCCTCTGAATATCTGACTCATCCCGACAGCGTGGATATTATGCCGCAGGATAATCTCACGGGAAGCGTAAAAGTAGGTTTTAACATCACAAAAGAGTTGCAGTTGAGTACGGAGTACGGCATCAGCGCTTTGAACCGTAACATCAATTCCGGCGGGAATGCAACCGGAAACAGTTTTCACCTGCTGGAAACAGAAGGCGATTTGGCGGTTTTCCGTGCCATGAAAACCCGGCTAACCTATACCCAACCCATTGGTTCCATCGGTGGAACGTATGAAAGAGTAGACCCGAACTATACTACTTTGGGAGCTTATTACATGACCAACGATTACGAAAATATTACAGCCAACATTGCCACAACAGTCAAAAAGTTCAATATTGCATTAGACGGCGGTTATCAGCGCGACAATCTGGAAAATCAAAAAACCAATACGGCATCCCGGATTATTTATTCGGCGAATATTTCGTCTGCCCTTACCGAAAAACTGAACATGGCTTTCAGTCTATCGAATGTACAATCGTATGTTTACATCAACGATGTCTATTCGCAGGTAACCCAGACCAATCAGTTTCAGAATCTGGATACGCTGAATGTTACACAGTTGAATTATACCCTGTCGCTTAATACCTCTTATTTGCTGCAAAGCACAGAAGAAAAACGCCAAAGTGTCAACCTCAACGTGATGTATCAGAAATCAGCCGAAGCCCAGCAATATTCACGTTTTTCTGGAAATGATATTTACAATACAGCCATTTCGTATCAATATTCTTTAATACCCATCAAGCTGAATGCTTCAACTTCTGTCAGCCACAATTACAACAAGATGCCTGAAAACGGTTATACCCAAGCATTTACTTACAACCTGTCGCTTCAAAAAGTATTTTTCAATGAACTGCGAAGCAGCCTTTCCGCTACATACAGCAACATGACTAATCAGGACGGAAAACTGTCGGATGTGGTCAATTTACGATTGAGTGAAGGCTATGTACTGGCTAAAAAACACAATTTCAACCTCAGTTTAACCATGCTGTACAGCGAAAGCAATGTAAAGACGCGAACACAATATGCCGTCAATCTTTCTTATGCTTATAATTTCGGCGCTACGCTCAGCCGGAAAGACAAAAAATTGAAAATGGATTATAGTTTTTAGAAAAATCCTTACAAAGAGCTTCGTGCCGAAAAGTTAAGGGACTGTCTGCAATACATGTTGATTAGATTAACAAGTTTGGATTTATTTAATTTCGATTTGCCTTTTTGTCTTCAATGATCTGCAACACATCGCTTTTTATCTGATTGTAATTGCGCTGTATTTACTCCTGCATAATATCATTTCCAGATTCCTGTGCTTTGCAGGCAGGGGAATACCTTTTTTTGGTATGGCATCATAGAAGAATATGAATTTGTTGTACTTTTGTATTGTCTATGTAAGAATATTATAAAAATTATTTTATGAATTTTATTTGGTATATCATTATCGGCGCTGTTGCCGGATACGCTGCCGGAAAAATTACCAAAGGTAAAGGCGGCGGATTTTGTTTGAACCTTTTGGTCGGAATCATAGGCGGAGTTTTAGGTGGATGGTTATTCGGCTTAATGGGAATCCAAGTCTATGAAGGAAGTATAATCGGAAATTTGGTAATGTCGACTGTCGGCGCCATTGCTTTACTTTGCATTGTCTCCCTTTTCCAGAGAAAATAAAATGGAAAATAATATTACTATCAGAAAAGCAAAATATGCAGATGTTGAGCGGATTTTGGAAATTATCCGGCAGGCTAAAGAACAAATGCGCCGGATGAACAGTCGTCAATGGCAGGAAGATTATCCGGCAGAGGAACACATTACCGGTGATATTGAGAAGGGCTACGGTTATGTTTTGTGTGGAAAAACCGGTGTGATTGCGTTCGCTGCGGTAATTTTTGATGGCGAGCCGGCATATGATAAAATTGATGGAAAATGGTTGACTGATTTTCCATACGTGGTTGTACACCGTTTGGCTGTTGCTGATGAAATGAAACAAAAAGGGATAGCTACCTTTTTTATGCGAAAGATTGAGGAGTTGGCAAAACAGAACAACATACGCAGTTTCAGAGTGGATACAAATTTTGACAACCTGTATATGCAAAAGATACTGTTTGCCTTAGATTTTACCTCTTGTGGAGATATTTATTATGACAAAGGGAAGCGTATGGTGTATGAAAAAAGAATTGGTTAAAAAGTAAATAATTATGGAGAATCTTCCTTTTTGGATACTGACAGTCGCATACGCAGGACATATTTTGGAAGAATATGTATTGGACTGGCAAGATTGGGCACAAAAAACATCCGGCATGAAACTTGAATGGAATGAATTTTTCATTGCCAATTTAGCTGTTATCATTTTAGGAATATCCTGTTCTGTTATTGGATTTGAATGCCCTGTATATTCCTATCTTTTTGTTGGCTTGGCGACTGTTAATGCATTGTTTGCCCATATTGGTACGACTATAGTCAAACGTAAATTTTCTCCCGGAATAATAACTTCCGTATTTCTTTTTCTTCCGATATGTTTCTGGGCTTATTTTCTTGCCGCTCAAAAAGGGATACTAAGCTTATCTTTTATATTGATTTCTTTAACAGGTGGTTTTCTGATTATGTTGTTTCCAATAGCGTTACAAAAGATAAAACAAAAGATAAAAAATTGATTAAGGGATGGTAATATACTTTGGTTGTTAAGGCAAACATAATCCGGTACTCCCAAAAATATTATATCCTTCCTTTGTCTGTCCTGCCGGTTTTCCGAGTGCATCCTGTACTCTGCCTTCTCCGTTGCGGTTGAATCGAGAGTGTGACTGTCCGAACCCTGTCCCGCTTCTATCCATCACGACTGCTCCGCCGGCAGCAATTACTTTTTGAGCCATTGCAACTGTTTGTTCTACAAAAAAGCCTTCACTTGCCACCGATACAAAAGCAACTGTATTTTCGTCCGGGCTGATTTCCCCGTTCACCGGTATGCCTGCCTGTTTAGCATCTTCGAGATAAATCCCTGTTGATGACCTGCGGTGCGTTACTCCAAAACCGATATAGGCATTTGCATAATTCGCCTTGCCCTGGTCTTTCCCTGTCTTGTCGCATGAGAGTTTAAATCCTTTTTTCATACAAATTCGTTTTTATGTCCTGACCTGCGGACGGTTATTCTTTCAAGGCAAAACGAAATTCCCTGCAAGCCGTAAGGCAAGGTTTTTTAAGGAAAATCATGTCCGAGCTTGCGAGGGCTGTATTTTCCTTAAAAACCGCAAAGCAGCTTGACCTTGCTGAAGGCTTGAAAGCAGGGAATTAACTTTGCCGTGAAAGAGTAACCTTCCGGGGTTTTATTTATTTGCATTTTCGTTTAATAAATGGCATAATTCCGGGTTATTCTTATTCGGGTGGTAAAAGAAAAATTGTAGCAACGATTTATTCATGAGAAATTATATTGGAAAAATTTATCAAAGAGCATTTTGAAAAACGACAGAAAAAAATCATCCTCAATAATTAATCCAACTTAAACAATATAGTAATATTATGCGTGGCCGCTACTGCCTTTCCTTTTTTTGTAGCAGGTTTCCATTTGGGCATTGCTTTTACAAGGCGCACAGCTTCTTTGTCCAGAGCGGGATAAATTTTCTTGGCAACTGTTATGAAAGAAATGTTGCCGCTTCTTTCTACTGTGAAATTAACGACGACCTTTCCCTGAACCTCGTTTTTCTTAGCATCTTCAGGATATTTAAGATTTTCCTTCAACCATTGCTGCAATGCTACTTCTCCACCCGGAAATTCAGGTGGAGTTTCCGTAGGTACTTGTGGTTGGTTTACTTTTTGAGCAGTAATAGGTACGGTATCAGGGAACTCATCCTTGCTGCCGTTAGCATATTTAATCGTAAGAACATCTGCCTTTTTTAGTACATAATTTGGGCCATTGGGGTTGTCGATTTTTTTGTATTTGACATCAATATCACTGATTTCGTAAACTAATGCTGTAATCTCTTTGCCATCTTTCAGAGTAATCACATCCTGCGCAAACGAAGTTGCTATACTTGTCAAAATAGCAATTAAAAACAAGAATAGCCTTTTTTGAATTTTAATTTTTCGTGTCATATTTTATCTATTTTTATTTTTTTGAACCAAAACTGATGGTTATACCTATGTCATAAGCAGGACCAATCAAATCATAATCAAATCCGAAGGCTATACCTATACCTAAATTTACTCCAAATCGGACATTGCTTCCCCACGACCAATTAACACCTAACATCTCTGTCGCTCCAATAACAGGTTCAAAATAGGAGTCATATTTATAACCATAATATGGGTTATATTCGTAAGCTTCTATATGACCAATAACTCCAATCATCGAATCAAAATACAGATTTTTCCAAAAATACGCTTTTGCTCCAATTGACCAAGCAGGGCTATCTAAATTAGGGTAATATCCAACTCCTCCGTGAAGTCCAAACTGATAAAATCGTGCTTCCATTGAATATCCAACGGGGCCATAACTGTGTCCGCTACCTATTCCAAGATACATTCTGAATCTGTACGGTTTTACTGTTTCTTCTGTTGTTGCCAATGTTTTTCGATGTTCAAGTGACAAATTTTCCTTACTTTGAGCGTTTTCCACAACGGGCGCAGGTTTAGTGGTGTCCGCAAATACGTCCTTGCTGCCGTTGGCGTACTCAATCATAAAAATTTCTGATATTTTCAACGTATAGTTAGGTCCGTTGGGGTTATCGATTTTCTTATACATGACATCAATATCTCCGATTTCGTAAACCAATGCTATAATCTCTTTACCGTCTTTCAGAGTAATAATATCCTGTGCAAACGAATTTGCTATGCCGACCACAATAGTGGCAAAAAACAGGAATAGCTTTTTTTGAATTTTATTTTTTCGTATCATGTTTATTTGTGTTATTATGTTATTTGTGTTGCAGTATGAAATATTCTGCGAAACCCACGGTTACATCAATTTTACCCGTAGTTCGATTCATACAGAGTAAAATATTAGCATCTTTTTTAATCTGTATGGTAAATACGGTTTTCCTAAATGACATTTTTATTTCAACATTGTGATTCCCTTGTGCTACAGGCAGAACTTTTTCCTCGCCCCCTTTCATTTTAAATTTTAATTTACCATCAATCGTTATGTTATAAGTAGGGGGAGTTAGAAAAAACTGTTTTTCTGCAGATATTGATAGTCTAAATTCCTCCAAATCTGTTTTTGCATTTTTCGGTGTTTCAATATTAATGTTTGAATTATCTGTTAATGCCAAAAGTTCTTGAGCATCTTTATTCCCAAGTCTCGCTGCCTTTTGATAACATTCCATTGCTTCGAACTTTTTCTTTTCACGTTCGTAAGCTATGCCTAAATTATACCAAGCATCGCTCATATTGGGATTAATTTCAAGAGCATTGCGATAGCAGCGTATTGCTTCAGAATAGTTGCCAGCATCGCTGTTCAACTTACCTTCCTGATACCAGCTCATCGCAGAATAAACAGGAACAACAGGTTTCTGCTCATGTGGACTTGCAACACTACTGCTTTCCCCTTTTTGTAATGTTAGAAGTCTTTGAGCATCTTTATTTCCAAGTTGAGCTGCCTTTTGATAACATTCCATAGCTTCGGACTTTCCCTTTTTCCGTTCATAGGCAATGCCCAAATTATACCAAGCATCACTCATATTAGGGTTTATATCAAGTGCATTGCGATAGCAGCGTATTGCTTCTGAGAAGTTGCTGGCATTGCTGTTCGACTTACCCTCCTGATACCAACTCATCGCAGAATAAGCAGGAACAGCAGAAGTGATAGGAACAACAGGCTTTTGTTCTTGCAAACTTACCGTCTTGCTACTTTCTCCTTTCAGTTTGTCTATTTCTTTTTTTAAATTTTCAAATGCACTTTTCCAATCCTCCTCTATTTTTATTTTAAAATGCTGTGCTCTTCCGGCATTTATGTCACTTACCATATAGGCAGGCATGGGTTTGTATCCCGTACCAGTAATGGCAACAGAATATTGCATTATACCGCCGATTTTTGTATCGGTTGGTTGTACGCAAAGCACATAACAATTATTTGCTTTGTCGAAAGTGGGTGTGTTTTTTAAGCGACTTGGTGTATCTGGCATACTGAATTTCAAATCTGAAATAGTAGTATAAAACACAATTACCCCGACATCGGGCGTACAACCTTTCCCCTTGTAAAAGACTTGCGGATTGTCGTCTTTTTCGATAATAAACTCCTGCAAAGTAACTTGCGAAAATACCAATGCTGTGCCACACAGCTTTAGTAATAATAAAAATAAACAATGTTTCATATTCAAATTATCTTACAGGAAAATTTCCCAATCCAAAAATATCTTCTGTATTATAACGAATATTCTTGCCTGTTGGGTCTGTCAAAGGCTGCCAAGTGCGTACCCAAATAAGCGGATTATTTTCATCTTCGTAGTCAATCATCAGGAACAACCAACCTTCATCGTGATAGCCGCCCGAAGCGTTCCAGTCCTGTTTCAGCGTAACACCGTAGATATTCGGATTGCCTTCGTGCCGCGTTACCACAATTTCATCGAATTTGATATTGATATAAGAATTTCGTTCAAAAACTCTTTTCAAATTGCCAAGATATTGTTTCTTATTCTGAACGCTATATTCTACCTTCTGTTGGTCATACGCCATTGGCACATCGCCTCTTTTTTGTTGTCTTAGCACTTTTCCGGTAATAATCAGGGCATCTTCACTGTAAATGTCTTCCAGAAACGGCAAATCTTTACGGTTGTACGCTGTGCGAAAATTTTCTACTAACTCCACAATCATTTGTCGGTAGCGCAAGTCGGTAACTTCGTTCGAGTACATCATTATTTTCGCGTACTGATGCGGCATAATGGCAATATACATATCGCTGATTTTTCCGACTGCGGTAAATTCAATTACTATATCCTGATATTGGTCTTCGGGACTGCTGCCCTCAACAAAAAATACCGGAATATTCCGCACCTGATAGCCGTTTGATGATTTCAAAACCCGCGTGGTAATGCCGGTTTCGGTACAATAGAATCGGCTTGTCTTCCAGAGGGTTTGAATACGTTGGCTTGCTTCGCCGGTAACATTCGTCGATGAAAGCGAAAGCCCCGACTTGTTTTGGTCGTAGGCACGGTTGATTTCTGCAAATACTGCTTTTGTGTTGGTTTGCATTGCTTCCCTGATGTAATCGGGTGCAGTTTCCGAAAATAGAAACTCGGTTGTATGCTGTGCATACGTTTGGGCGCATAATAAACTGCCCAAAAGAACTGTAGCAAAATGCCGGATGAATTTTTTCTTTCGTTTCATATATTTTTGTTACTAAATAGTTATTTCTGCAATATTAGGGTCACTGCTACCGCACGATTATTCTGCGACACAGCGTACTGGCAGCCCTCCGCTACGGTAAAAGGTTGAATATTTCGCATCACTGTTACTGATGACTAAGTCGTATGCACTGTTACTGTCACCCTGCGTACTGCTCCAATAGAGACCGTAAGAATCAACCCACTGCATCGTGCCTAAGTTGCTGATACATCCTACGGCAGGTAAAAAGATAATGTTTCCGGTAGTTTTATCGGTAAATAATCTACCTATTGTACCGTTTACTTTGCACCATTCGTTAGACACTTTATTTGTATCAAACAGTTTTGCAAGTTCTTCTAAAGTAGGAACACGCCAACCTGCAGGAGATGGGTCGTTTACTTTCTCCCATGTAGTACCTGTAGGCATACTACTATCCCATGAATGACCGGATGGTAAAGAAGTAATTGGGTCTGTTGTACTCCAACTAACTTTGCGATTCCATTGGTAAAACCTACCCGCATCTACAGGATTAGTGACAAATGTACCGGGAGCATCTACATTTCTGCCTGCCCATTTTACACCATTAATTACTGCTCCGTCACGATTTAAGTTAATAGTATTACTTTTGACCATTACCTGTAGGGTTGGAGGGTTAGAAAATTGATATGTATCCATATCAGAAGGATTATTATTGGCATCAAATACCATATTGCAATCATAAGTATCTGGTGGCAAAGTGATAACATCAGAAATAGTTATAGTCTTAGTTTCGCCGGCTTCAATAGAATATATATTACCTGCACCAACAAGTTGGTTAGGATTGTAAATGACCGGTTTTTCAAGATAAAACCATAATCTGGAATTATAGGTTGCATTTCCACTATTTCTCAAAGTCGCTGTAAAACTTCCCGGTTGGTTTTGCAAAAAAGTTCCGTTTGCTGTTAGTGTTAAAATTTCCAAACTGGGCTTCTTTGGCGTAGAGTCTATATTGTCGTCTTTACTGCAACTTGTTACTATTGCCATTGTAAATACCGGTATTAGCCAACATAATACTTTCATTTTTAAAATCTGTGTCATAATTTTTTTTAATTTTCTTGTTATCTACGATTATTATTGTTTCCTCGTTGTCTGCGATTATCTTCTTGATTATCGTTATCTCGCTGCTGATTCCGACCGCGTTGCTGATTATTTTGTTCTATCTTTACATACACAGGGTCAGACAAGAGATTGGTATTTTTGTCGCGAGCAACAATTTTTACCCATCTGTTTTCCCAAGTTAAGCCATTGGGAGTGAAAAAGAATGTATTGTTGCCGGATAAACTCATTGTTCTCCTTTCAAAACTGCGTTCGTTTTTGTTTGAAGGGTTGGGGTCGCCGGTAAGTCCGGTATAAGTTACCTCGATGTTATCGCCTGAAACGGTAACGCTTAACTGGCTACCAACAACAATACTTGACCTGTCTGATGGCGAGGTTATTTGCGGTTTCGTTTGCTGCTGCTGTTGTTGTTGATTTGTGTTACCTCTTTGTGGCTGCCGACTGTCTTGTCTTTCTCTTGCATTGGTATTTTCCTGCTGATAGAGAGAAGTCGTTCGACTAACAGTATTCCCTTCTATTGTCATTGATTGAACAGGAACATTGGAAGTTTTATTCTCGGATTGCTGCTGTTGTTGAGCAGTTTGAAACAAGTTATTGGCTTGCTGCTGTTGTTGATTATTTTGTTTTGGTAGTATCTGCACATATACTGGGTCTGACCAAAGATTAGTATTTTTGTCGCGAGCAATAATCTTTACCCATTTATTTTCCCAAGTCGAAGTATTAGGAGTAAAGAAGAAATTATTGTTACAGGATGAATACATTGTACCTTTGTAAAAATTGCTTTCGTTCTCGTTGGGAGGATTAGGATTTCCGGTAAGCCCGGAATACATTACTTCAATGTTATTGCCTGAAACAGTAACATCTAATTGGTTACCAAGAATAAAAGTTGACCTGTCTGATGGCGAAGTTATGAGCGGTTTGGTTTGAGGTTGTTGCTGATTAGTGTTGCCTTGTCGTCGTTGACCGACTTGACTTCCTCTTGTATTCGGGTTGTTAGTATTTGTGCTTTCTTGCGAGTTACTTGTAGTAATTGGAGTAACTGTATTACTATTTGTTCCAATTGGTTGAGCAGGAGCATTGGAAGTATTACTGTTTTGAGATTGGGGTTGATTCATTGGGGTAGAAGAATAGCTTACTGTTTTAAAATCATTCGTAAAACGAGGAGGTTTTAAATTTGAAATTTCCTGCAAATATCTGTCCATAGAATGATTTCCGGGTATATCTATTGCCCATTTGTCTGAAAATGTAATTGTTCCTACTTGATTTGCAAGGGTAAAAGCGAAAATCCCGGCATTAGGCACTACATCATTGTTACTTTTTATTTTAATAATTTTACTTTTTAGATTACCTGCATGATTTCTCAAATCTTCATCACCGACAGGAGGAGAGGCAAAGCCGTAACTAATTATATTGTTAACCGGAACATTTGCATCTTTTAATTTTAAACATAACAATTCTGAAATAGCACCGCCTAAACTATGCCCTGTTACAATGAATAAATTGTTTGTATTCTTGTAATGTGCTGGTATTTTATTCCAAATCTTTTGTGTACAAAGGAAAAAACCACCATGAGCCTCTGGACTTGCCTGTGATAAAAATGGAATCCACTTAGAAAATGTATTATCATCGGGAATAACATTATCAGGAATGCTTGGTAATTCTGTTTTCCAACTGTAGGGATAAGCATTAAAATCAGATAGCCAATTACTTGTTGTTTTACTACCTCGAATGGCAATCATTACAACATTTTCTCCATTAACTGTAGTTTTCCCAATATAACCCCTTAGTCCTACTGAAACATTGATTTTTGTCATTTTCATTCCAACTAACATATATACAGGTATATCAAATTCTGCGAGGTCTAATTTTTCAGGATTAAAGCCAAGTAATTTCATCGTTTCGTTGGAATTATCATAAGCATCTTTTGCTGCTTTGGCGCACCAATAAGCAAGTCTTGGATTATAGGCAGTCGAAGCAAAGGCTGAACTATAATCTTTGTCCGATAAGATTTCAATTCCGTGTTCAGATTTAGGAGGAGTTGAACCTAATATTTTTACATATACAGGGTCTGACCATAAATTGGTACTTTTATCACATGCAATAATTTTAACCCATTTGTTTTGCCAAGCGGAAGTATTGGGAGTAAAGTAAAATTTATTATTGCCTGACGAATACATCTTCCCTGTGTAAAATCCATTTTGACTCTCGTTAGTATTCGATGGATTAGGTTCTCCGTTAAGTCCAACATAGGTTACCTCGATGTTATTTCCTGAAACAGTAACATTTACATCCTTCTCGAAAGTAGAGCTTGACCTGTCTGATGGTGAAGTTATGCGTGGTTTTGTTTGAGCTGGAGGCGGAGGCCCTACAAAATCTATCTTCACATACACGGGGTCTGACCATAAATTGGTACTTTTATCACATGCAATAATTTTAACCCATTTGTTTTGCCAAGCGGAAGTATTGGGAGTAAAGTAAAATTTATTATTGCCTGACGAATACAT